>NZ_JBRREI010000022.1:0-76052 GCF_056760195.1 Stenotrophomonas sp. STEN020 | reverse complement strand
CTCCCCCCCTCCCTCCGCCGCCCGCCTTCGGGGCGGTGTGTTCCTCCCGCCCCCCCCCCCCCCCCCCCGCCCCCCCCCCACTACCGACGTCCTGATTTATTCCGCTTCCGGCGCGACGTAGCCCGCCGGCTTTTCCGCGCCACCAGAGAACAGGAACTTCACCAGCTCTTCCTCAAGGAAGGCGCGGTGCTTTGGGTCGCGCGGCGACAGCCGGTTCTCGTTGATCAGCATGGTCTGGTGTGCCAACCACGTAGCCCAGGCCGGCTTGCCGATATTGGCGAAAATGCGCTGGCCCAGCTCGCCGGGGTAGGGCACGAAATCCAGACCCTCGGTTTCGCGTTGTTCGTATTGGCAGAAGACGGAGCGGGGCATGGTGTAGTCCTGTCGAATCAGTGCGCCGGATGACGTTCCAGCAGTTTGCGGATGGGTGCGGGCAGGCCGAGTGTGGCCAGTTCGTCACGCGCTACCCAGCGTAGGTCGGCATTGTCACCGACCTTGGATGTGAGTGCGACCTTGCGCAGGTGCAGCGGCTGCAGATGCAGCCGGTAGTGGCTGAAGGTATGCACGATCAGCGGCAGCTCGTTGGCGTTGTCGTAGTTGCCTTTGATGTTGGCGGCGAACCACTCGCGTAACGCGCTATCGGTATCTGCCTGCGGCAGAGTCCATAGCGAGGCCCAGATACCGGTTGGCGGACGTTTGAGCAGCAGGATGCGACCTTCGGTGTCTTCCAGCAGCAGGGCGCTGGCTTCGCGCTCAGGCAACACTTTGCTGGGCTTCGGTGTTGGCAGTGAATCAACCAGGCCCTGCGCATGTGCGGCACAACTACTCTGCAGCGGGCATAGGATGCAGGCCGGCTTTGCCCGGGTGCACAGGGTTGCGCCGAAATCCATCTGCGCCTGGGTGTAATCGGCCATCCGCCCGGCCGGCACCTGCGCGACGTGTGCTTCGGCCTGCGCCCAGAGCGCTTTTTCGATAGCCGGCAAGCCGGGGAAGCCTGCGATGCCGTGGTAGCGGGTCAAGACACGTTTGACGTTGCCATCAAGGATCGCGAACGGGTCGTTCCAGGCCTGGCTGAGGATTGCGCCGGCGGTGCTGCGGCCAATGCCGGGCAGTGCGAGCAGGGCATCGAAATCACGCGGCAATTCTCCGCCATGCAGCTCGACGCATTGCTTGGCTGCTGCATGCAGATTGCGGGCACGGGCGTAGTAGCCCAGGCCGGCCCAGTGCGCCATCAAGGTGTCGTTGTCGGTGGCGGCCAGATCGCGCAGCGTCGGAAACGACTGCACGAAACGTTGGAAATATGGAGTTGCCGTGGCGACCTGGGTCTGCTGCAGCATTATTTCCGACAGCCACACCCGATACGGCGAACGCGGATGCTGCCATGGCAGATCGTGACGGCCGTGCTGGTTGAACCAGGTGAGGAGTTGGCTGGGGAAGTTGGGCATTGGCTCGCAGGCGATGGCTGGCGATTGCAGCTATTCCCTTCTCCCGTTTACGGGAGAAGGTGCCCCGGAAGGGGCGGATGAGGGAGGCTTTTGATTCTGCTCGTAGGACGCACCCTCACCCCAACCCCTCTCCCGGTGGGAGAGGGGCTTCAGATCAAGCGCCCAGCGCTTGCGGCAACAGTGCATCGACGAAGGCTTCTGCATCAAACACGCGCAGATCTTCGGGGCGCTCGCCGATACCGGCAAAGCGAATCGGAATGCCGAACTCGCGGGCCAGCGCAAACACCACGCCGCCCTTGGCGGTACCGTCCAGCTTGGTTACGACCAGGCCGGTGACGCCGGCAGCGGCATGAAACTGGCGCAGCTGTGACAGCGCGTTCTGGCCGGTGGTGCCGTCGATCACCATCAGCACCTCGTGCGGTGCGGTTTCATCGATCTTGCCAAGCACGCGGCGGATCTTGCTCAGCTCGTTCATCAAGCCGGTCTGCGTGTGCAGGCGGCCGGCGGTGTCGGCGATCAACACGCTGGTGCCGCGCGCCTTGCCGGCCTGCAGTGCGTCGAATGCGACCGAGGCGGCATCGGCGTTCTGGCCCTGTGCGACCACGGCAACGCCATTACGTTCGCCCCAGATCTGCAGCTGGGCGACTGCGGCGGCACGGAAGGTGTCGCCAGCGGCCAGCATCAGGCTATGGCCCTGATCCTTGAAGCGCTTGGCCAGCTTGCCGATGGTGGTGGTCTTGCCGACGCCGTTGACGCCGACGGTGAGTATCACGAAAGGCTTGGCATTGGGGTCGATGACCAGCGGCTTGGCGACTGGTTCGAGCATTGCGATCAGGTCGGCGCGGAGTGCAGCCAACAGCGAACTGGCATCGGCGAACTCGCGCGATTTCATGCGCTTGCGCAGGTCTTCGACCAGCGCCGTGGTCGCCGGCACGCCGACGTCGGCTGTGATCAGTGCGGTCTCGATCTCGTCGAGCAGGTCGTCATCGAGCTTGGGGTTGCGCGAGAACAGGCCACCGAAGCTGCGAGCGAAGCTGCTGTTGCGCAGACGATCACGCCAGCCGAGCTTGCCGGCCGGTGCTGCGGGAGCTGCGTCGACGGGAATCAGTGCTGCGTCTGAGTCGGGGGAGCTGGGGGCGGCAACTTCGGTTACGGCCGGAGCGGGAGCCGGTGCTGCAATCGGAACAACAGGAGCAGCAACAGGTTCCACTGCCTGCGGAGCGATTTCGGCGACTTCAGGGGAGGGTGCTTCGATAGCAGCCGGGGGTTCGGCCTGGACTGCCGCTGCAACAGTGGCTGCTTCAACTGCGACGGCTTGTTCCACAACCGCCGCGGCGGTTGCTGCGACTTCGGTCGCCGGCTCTACAGGTGCTGTTGCAGCGATAGGAGCTTCGACCGGCGCTTGCGCGGTTTCAGTCTGAATGGGTTCTGCCGGCAGCGGCGCTTGCGCCGACGGTGCCTGCGGGAAGGCGGCGGCCAGTTCCTCAACGCTCAGCGTGGACGGCTTTGCGGGCTGTTGGGCGTCGTCGGTCTTTTTGCGGCGAAAGAAGCTGAACATGGAGGAAAAAGGCCTGAAATCAGATGTCTATGTTACCACCGGCGGTTGGGCGACCGACGTTGCGGGCAGCGCGAGGGCAGCTGATTGAAGCCCCTCTCCCGTTTACGGGAGAGGGGTTGGGGTGAGGGCAGCTGCTGGGGCTTTACCAGTAAGGCCTCTGCCGAGCATGGCTCGGCACTACGGGCATTGTCGGGAAAGCTCCTGCCGAGCATGGCTCGGCACTACACTCAGGCCGACAGCTCGAGCAGCAGCTTGTTCAAACGACGCACATAGCCGGCCGGGTCTTTCAGACTGTCGCCGGCGGCCAATGCGGCCTGGTCGAACAACACGTGGGCCAGGTCGTTGAAGCGGTCCATATCGGCTTCCGCGTCCAGCTTCTCGATCAGCGGGTGAGCCGGGTTGAACTCGAATACCGGCTTGCTGTCCGGCACCTTCTGGCCGCTGGCTTCCAGGATCTGGCGCATCTGCAGGCCCAGGTCCTGTTCGCCGATGGCGAGGATGGCCGGCGAGTCGGTCAGGCGGTGCGAGACGCGCACTTCGGCGACTTCCTCGCCCAGGACGGTCTTCAGGCGTGCGGCCAGGCCTTCCTTGGTCTTGGCGACTTCTTCCTGTGCCTTCTTGTCTTCCTCGGTCTCAAGCTTGCCCAGGTCGAGATCGCCACGGGCGATATCGGCGAAGGACTTGCCGTCGAATTCGGTGAGGTAGCTCATCAGCCACTCGTCGATGCGATCGGTCATCAACAGCACTTCGATGCCCTTCTTGCGGAACACCTCAAGATGCGGGCTGTCCTTGACCTGCTGGAAGCTTTCGCCGGTCAGGTAATAGATCTTGTCCTGGCCTTCGATCATGCGGCCGACGTAGTCGGCCAGGGCAACGCTCTGCTCGCCGCTGCCGTCATGGGTGGAGGCGAAGCGCAGCAGGCCGGCGACCTTCTCGCGGTTGCCGTAGTCCTCGGCCGGGCCTTCCTTCAGTACCTGGCCGAAGTTCTTCCAGAAGCCTGCGTATTCTTCCGGCTTGTCCTTGGCCAGCTTCTCCAACATGTCCAGCGAACGCTTGGTCAGCGCCGACTTCATCGAGTCGATCACCGGGCCGGACTGCAGGATTTCGCGCGACACGTTCAATGGCAGGTCGTTGGAATCGACCACGCCCTTGATGAAGCGCAGGTACAGCGGCAGGAACTGCTCGGCCTGGTCCATGATGAAAACGCGCTGCACATAGAGCTTCAGGCCCTTGGGTGCATCGCGGTGATACAGGTCGTAGGGTGCGCGGCCCGGCGTGTACAACAGCGAGGTGTACTCCAGCTTGCCCTCGACCTTGTTGTGGGTCCAGGCCAGCGGGTCGGTCGGGTCGTGCGCGATGTGCTTGTAGAACTCGGCGTATTCCTCGTCCTTGATCTCGGACTTGGCGCGGGTCCACAGCGCATTGGCGCGGTTGACGGTCTCCCATTCCGGCGTGGCCGGCTTGTCAGCTTCCTCGCCGTGGTGCTCTTTCTGCAGCTCGATCGGCAGGCCGATATGGTCGGAGTACTTCTTGATCAGGCTGCGCAGCTGCCAGCCGTCGGTATAGCTGTCTTCGCCTTCCTTCAGGTGCAGCACGATACGGGTACCGCGCTCGGGCTTGTCGATGGTCTCGACCTCGAACTCGCCTTCGCCCTTGGACGACCAATGCACGCCTTCGCTGGCCGGCAAGCCGGCGCGGCGGCTGTAGACGTCGACCTGGTCGGCAACGATGAAGGCCGAATAGAAGCCCACGCCGAACTGGCCGATCAGGTTGGAGTCTTTCTTCTGGTCGCCGGACAGGTTCTTCAGGAACTCGGCGGTGCCGGACTTGGCGATGGTGCCGAGGTGGGCGATGGCCTCATCGCGGCTCAGGCCGATGCCGTTGTCATCGATGGTCAGGGTGCGTGCGGCCGGATCGGCCTCGATGCGGATGCGCAGTGGCGCGCCGCCTTCGAGCAGCTCGGGCTGGGTCAGCGCTTCGAACCGCAGCTTGTCAGCGGCGTCGGCGGCATTGGACACCAACTCGCGCAGGAAGATTTCCTTGTTCGAGTACAGCGAATGGATCATCAGGTGCAGCAGCTGCTTCACCTCGGTCTGGAAACCGCGGGTTTCCTTGTGATTCTGGTTGCTCATCGGTCGGGGTGCTCCGTTGCTGATGGGTCGCGCAGCTGCGCGGTGGCTGCAGCATGGGTAAGGGTGAATGGGCCGTTTTCAAGGTGGGCGCAGCCGGAGCGGGCGCTGGTCTATCATCTGCAGTACTTGGAACTGTTGGATGTAGGCCGCCGATGTATTTGATTTGCCACGTTTTGCCATTGGCTTTGCCGGTGCGGGCCGGATGAGCCCGGTCCGCGGCAAGGCGCCCGCTGGCGCCAGTGGGCAGGTTCGCATCGTCGGTGGACGGTGGCGCAATACCCGTTTGCAGGTTCCTGAATTGCCGGGTCTGCGGCCGACCAGCGACCGGGTGCGCGAAACCCTGTTCAACTGGCTGATGCCCAAACTGCCTGGCGCGCGGGTCCTGGACCTGTTTGCCGGCAGCGGTGCGCTTGGTCTGGAAGCGGTGTCGCGCGGTGCGGCGTCGGCACAACTGGTGGAGCGCGATCCGCAGTTGGTGGCGGCCCTGCGAGGTGTGGTCGGGAAGCTGGGGGCGGCGGCACAGGTTGAGGTAATTGCCGGTGATGCCTTGCAATGGCTGGGCAATGCGCCGCCCGCGCAGGCTGATCTGGTGTTTCTGGACCCTCCCTTCGCCGCCGGTTTGTGGGAACAGGTGATCGAGCGCCTACCCCGGCACCTGGCTGAAGATGCCTGGCTGTACGTGGAAGCGCCGGTTGACGCGGCGCTGCAGCTGCCGGCGGAATGGCAGTTGCGACGCGAGGGCAGTACCCGCGAGGTGGCCTATGCCCTCTATCGCCGGGCCGCTGCTACACTTCGCGGCGACATGAACGCGACCGAACCCGCATGACCTCAGCCAACCGCCGCATCGCCGTATACCCGGGCACTTTCGACCCGATCACCAATGGTCATATCGACCTGGTGAACCGTGCCGCGCCGCTGTTCGAGAAGGTGATAGTCGGCGTGGCGCAGAGTCCGTCCAAGGGCCCGACGCTGCCGCTGGAGCTGCGCGTAGCCTTGGCGGTGGAAGCCCTGCAACACCACGACAATGTGGAAGTGGTCGGCTTCGACACCTTGCTGGCCCACTTCGTGCGCTCGGTGCACGGCGGGGTGCTGCTGCGCGGCCTGCGCGCGGTGTCCGATTTTGAGTACGAATTCCAGATGGCGAGCATGAACCGGCATCTGATCCCGGAGGTGGAGACGCTGTTCCTCACCCCCTCCGAGCAGCACAGCTTCATCTCTTCCTCGCTGGTGCGTGAAATCGCCCGGCTGGGGGGGGATGTTTCCGGCTTCGTGCCGGCAACTGTGCTCGAAGCGTTGCGCAAGGCCCGCGAAGCGCGCGGGCAGTAAATTTTTCAGTAACACCACTTTTCAACGGGAGAACGATCATGAAGAACACGATGCGCGTGCTGCTTGCCGCCTCGATGGTGCTGGCTGTAACCGCCTGCAAGAAAGAAGAAGCACCGGTAGTCGAAGCGCAGCAGGCGCTGGTCGCCCCGGCCAAGGATGACGACGCGGGTTGGAAGAAGTACCTGCAGGCGGTTGCCGTGCAGAACATGGGCAACATCACCGCCAGTCCGTTCCTGTACTACCTGCCGCCGGAATCGGATCCGGAATTCGCTGCCAAGTACGACCGTCAGGCTGAGAGCGCTACCGGCGCCGTCGGCCGTGGCATCCAGCCGGGCAACATGCTGGCTTTCGGTTCGTCGGCTTCGGCCAAGATGGCCGACCTGATCGAGACCAGCTTCAAGGACGTGCAGGCTGATTCGATGAAGGGTGTGCGCGTGGTGTTCATCGGCGACGCCGCTGACAACGCCCGCGTGCAGACCATCGTCAAGCCGACCGGCGCCGACTACGTATTCGTCGAAGCCAAGTGACGCACTGGCGCGGGGCCGCATAGCGACCCCGCCTTTGCCAGTGCGTCATCCCCGCGCAGGCGGGGATCGCTTTTGCTTTGCTTTAGCTGGCGCGGGGCCGCATAGCGACCCCGCCTTTGCCAGTGCGTCATCCCCGCGCAGGCGGGGATCGCTTTGGCTTTTGCTTTGCTTTAGCTGGCGCGGGGCCGCATAGCGACCCCGCCTTTGCCAGTGCGTCATCCCCGCGAAGGCGGGTATCACCCACCCAAACCAGCATCCACACCCGCAGAACGCTGTGGAAGCAGGAGCTTGGACCCCGGCAAAACCAGTATCCGGTAAGCTTGCTGTCGGCGCTGCCTTTGGCAGGCCATGAACAGCAGGACCGATGAACCGGCAGGCGCCGGTTGCAAGCCCCGCTCCGACGGGAACACCGCAACAATGTCTTTGAAAATCAATGAGCTCTGCGTCAACTGCGACGTCTGTGAGCCGGCCTGTCCCAACCAGGCCATCGCAATGGGTGAGACGATCTACGTGATCGATCCGGCCCGTTGCACCGAATGTGTCGGTCATTTCGATGAGCCGCAATGCGTGGTGGTGTGCCCGGTCGAATGCATCGACCCGGACCCGGAAATCGTCGAAACCGAAGATCAGCTGCTAGCCAAACTGGCCGGTCTGCAACGCGATCACCCTGAGTTTTACCAATCGGAGAATCCAACGGCATGAAACTCGTTGCCCGTTCCCTGCTGCTGTTCGCACTGGTGTTGTCACCGGCTGCGTGGGCAGCCGATACCGCACCGGCCCGCGCCGCACACCCTGATGGCGCGGCAATTGCCAGCGGCCATTCGCTGGCGACCCAGGCCGGTATGGAAATCCTTGGCAAGGGCGGTAACGCGTTCGACGCCGCGGTGGCCGTGTCCTCCACCCTGGCCGTGGTCGAGCCGATCAGCTCGGGCCTGGGCGGCGGCGGTTTTTTCCTGCTGCACGACGCCAAGACCGGCAAGGACGTGATGCTGGATGCGCGCGAGACCTCGCCTGAGTCTGCCACGCCCGAGCAGTTCCTGGACAAGAACGGCAATCTGGACCGTGACCGCTCGGTCAATGGCCCGTGGTCGGCAGGTATTCCGGGCTTGCCGGCGGCGCTTGTGAAGCTGGCGCGTGAGCATGGCAAGTTGCCGCTGAGCGAATCGCTGGCCCCGGCCATCCGCGTCGCCACCGACGGTTTTCCGGTGTATGCACGCATGGCGCGTGGTTATGCCAGCCGCCGTGAAGTGATGGACCGCTACCCGGGTACCCGTGAGGTCTATCTGCGCAACGGCAGGCCGATTGCCGAGGGCGACATCTTCAAGCAGCCGGAGCTGGCGCATACGCTGCAGCTGTTGGCCGCCAATGGCTTTGATGGGTTCTACCGCGGTGAAACCGGGCGCAAGCTGCTGGCCGGCGTGAAGCAGGCTGGCGGCCGTTGGACTGCCGAGGAACTGGCCGGTTACACGGTCAAGACCCGTGAGCCGATCGTCTTCAACTACCGTGGTTGGAAGATCACAACCGCCTCGCCGCCGTCCTCCGGCGGCATCGCGCTGGCCTCGATGCTGCAGATCCTGGAGCCTTGGGATCTGAACAAGATGGATCAGGCGCACAGCACTCATCTGGTGGTGGAAGCGATGCGTCGCGCCTATCGCGACCGTACCTTCTTCCTCGGCGATCCCGACTTCGTCGATATCCCGCAGAAGGTGCTGACCAGCCGCGATTATGCGCAGGGGCTGCGTGCAACCATCCACCCGGAAAAGGCCACGCCCAGCGACCTGCTGTCGGGCAACCCGACGCCACTGGAAGATGACGAGACCACCCATTTCTCGATCATCGACAGCGAAGGCAACCGCGTTGGCGGCACCCAGACGGTCAATCTGCTGTACGGCTCGGGTCTGATCCCGGCCGGTACCGGTGTGTTGCTGAACAACGAGATGGACGACTTCGCGCTGAAGCCGGGCACGCCCAATGCCTTCGGCGTGATGGGCTACGCCGCCAATGCGCCGGCCAAGGGCAAGCGCATGCTCAGCTCGATGACGCCGACCTTCATGGAGAACGATGACAAGGTGGTGGTGATTGGCACACCGGGTGGTAGCCGCATCATCACCATGGTCCTGCTTGGCATCCTCGGCTATGACGCCGGCCTGGACGCACAGCAGGTAGCCGCCTTGCCGCGTTATCACCACCAGTGGCTGCCGGATGAGATTTCGGCTGAGACCGGTGCGTTCTCGCCGGAAGTTGCCAAGCAGTTGCAGGCGATGGGCCACAAGGTTGAATTGCCTGGTGATGCAGCCGAAGGTGGCCGCGGTTCCAGTCACGTCTGGGGAAACCTGCAGACGGTGGAGTGGGACCGACGCAGCAATGTACTCAGTGGCGGCAGCGATCCGCGTAACCCGGTAGGCAGTGCCGAGGTTCGCAAGTCGGGTAAGGCTGACTGAGGACGACAGGAAACCCCGCTTCGGCGGGGTTTTTGTTTGGCTGTGGGAAGGGCGTCGGCTTTTGATCTTTGTCGTCATTCCCGCGAAGGCGGGAATCGCTCCTGCTCCAGTTTTTGTACTTGCTTCTCCGCTTGGGGGAGCGGTGGGGGGAATAAGCGAAGAGCGAAGAGCAAGAGCGATTCCCGCCTTCGCGGGAATGACGGCATGAGAGCAAGGGCAGGGCCAAACCCAACCCCAAACCCAAACCCAAACCCAAACCCAAACCCAAACCCAAACCATCGCTCCTCAGCGACCCACCGATCCCAAACATCACGCAACACTGCGTTCCCCATCTATGCCGCTCCCGTCAATTATCCGCCACCAGATCCTTGCGAATATTTAACGCGCAGCGGGTAGAATTTTTCATATGAAACTATGGTCGATTCGCGGTAACTCGCAAAAACTCGATGGCGGCGCAATGTTCGGCAACGCACCCAAGGCGTTGTGGGAGCGATGGGCCCCGGCCGATGAATCCAATCGGATTGAATTGGCGTGCCGTGCCTTGCTGGCCAGCCCGCTGGGTGGCAAGACCGTGTTGTTCGAAACCGGCATCGGTGCGTTCTTCGAGCCCAAGTTGCGCGAGCGCTATGGTGTGCAGGAGCCGCGTCATGTGTTGATCGACTCACTGCGTGAAGCAGGCTTCGAGCATGAAGACATCGACGTGGTCGTGCTCAGTCACCTGCACTTCGATCATGCGGGTGGTTTGCTGGCACCGTGGTCGGAAGGCCGTGAGCCGGAGCTGTTGTTCCCCAACGCGACCTTTGTGATTGGTGCCGAGCATTGGGAACGGGCCAAGCATCCGCACCCGCGTGATCGGGCCAGTTTCATTCCCGAGTTGACTGGATTGCTGGAAGCCAGTGGGCGCCTGGAAATCGTCAGCGGCGCGTATTCAAAAGCATTGGGCGAGTCGGTGCGTTTCAGCTTCAGCGACGGCCACACGCCAGGCTTGATGCTGGCCGAGATCGTCGGTCCTGAGCGGGTCAACGGGCAGCCGCGCGGTGGCGTGGTGTTCTGCGCCGATCTGATCCCTGGCCGTTCCTGGGTGCACGTGCCGATCACCATGGGCTACGACCGCAATGCCGAGTTGCTGATCGACGAGAAGCGGGCATTTCTGGAAGACAAGCTGGCGCGCAATGTGCACCTGTTTTTCACCCACGATCCGCAATGCGCGATGGCGCAGGTGGTTCGTGATGAGAAGGGGCGCTTTGCCACCGCCCATGAAGTGGGTGAGTTGAAGGCGCGTTCGCTGGCCGCCTGAGCTCTCAAGGTAATTTGTGACGCGAACGAAAAGAGCGGAGCCTTTAGGCCCCGCTCTTTTTTGTTGTCTACCGAAGGCACTCAGTGGGTGCGCAGGCAACTGCTCATGAAGGTCTTGCGAGCATCGCCGGCAAGGTGTTTGCTTGCGGCATCGGTGTTGCAACTGGCCATGCGCTGCTGCGGGGTGACTGTCGCGGTGGCGGTGTGTGCTGCAGGCATCGGCGTCGGCTTCGCTGCAGCCGACGAAGACGTTGCCATTGCCGGGTGTGCTGCCATTGCAGGCGCCGCGGCTGCAGCCGGAGTGGCATGGGTGCTGAGGCAGCTGCGTTGCGCCTGTTTGTAGGCGTCACCCTTCATACCCTTGTTCTTGGCCGAGCAATCGGCCATGCGTTGTTGTTGTGGAGTGCGCGTAGCGGTGGTCTTGGCACTTGCGGCTAGGGGAAGTGCGGTGGCCAGCAGCAGGCAGGCGAGCAAGGCGGGGCGGTACATGGTGTTGCTCCTTCGCGGGTGGTGGGGCGAGCATCCGCCTGCGGGGGAGTAAATCTTCGTCAACCGGCGATGAAACTTTTTTAATCGTTGCCGTGTGCCTGAGGAGCCCATGTGTTGACCTTCGTCCCTGCAGAAACTGACTTCCGGCACTGAATCTGGCCGTTGTCAGCGGCGACAGTCGTCGCATCACTTTCTGCAGAGGTATCGCCTTGAAGCTTCCTTCTTTGCTGCGCCGTGCAATGCTGGCCTGCGTCATGTTGCTGGCACCGGCGGTGGCGGCGGTTGCCGCTCCGACCGACGTGGTCCCGCTGCAGGTTCGCCCTGATCGTGCCACCACGATGGCGATATGGGCACCTGCACAGGTGCGCGGGGTAGTGCTGTTTTCCTCGGGGCATGGCGCTTGGCCGGAGCGTTACGAGCGGCTGATGCAGTCCTGGTCGGATGCCGGCTTCGTGGTCCTGGCGCCCTTGCACGTGGACTCGGTCAAGTATCCGGAGCGGGGAAAGTTCTCGCTGCAACAGGGCCTGGGCGAACGTTTCGCCGACATGCGTGCGGCCAGTACTTATGCGGCCGCACATTGGCAGGGGGTGCCGGTAGCGGCGGCGGGGCACAGCCTGGGGACCTTGATTTCGACCGCGCTCGGCGGCGCGCTGTCCCAGCTGGGGCCGTTGCGCGACCCATCGGTGGTCGCGGTGCTGGGTTACTCGTCACCGGGCAGGATCCCGGGCCTGATCGGGCCGGAGTCGTATGCATCGCTGGCGGTGCCGCTGCTGCTTGTTACTGGCGACGAGGACCGGGTGCCGGGCTTCGTCGTGGATCCAACCGATCACCTATACGCGGTCGAAACCGCGCCGGTGGGTGGCAAGACCGCGGTGGTGCTTGCCGGTGGCGATCACAACCTGATCGGTGGAGAGCCTGAGCAGCTGTTTGAAAGAGCCCGGCAACTCGGGACCGCGTTTCTGCAGGCCGAGTTGCTTGGAAGCGAGCCGGCGCGTGGCGTACTGGCCGCTCCGCCGGCTTCGGGTGAGCACTGGCTGCGGCGATAAAACTGGCGTGGCTGCCGGCAGATGCCCGCAGCCACGTATTGCGCGGATTGGCTTCAACCAACCCGGGTGCCAAAGATGCGGTCGCCGGCATCGCCCAGGCCCGGCAGGATGTAGCCCTTCTCATTGAGGCGCTCGTCGATGGCGGCGGTATACACCTCAACGTCCGGATGTACGGCTTCCAATGCCTTCAGACCTTCCGGCGCGGCGACCAGGAAGATGCCCTTGATGCGGCGGGCGCCGGCCCGCTTGAGCATGTCGATGGTGGCGATCAAGGTACCACCGGTCGCCAGCATCGGGTCCAGGATCAGCGCGTCGCGTTCTTCCAGGCGACCGGTCAGGCGCTCGAAGTAAGGCACTGGCTGCAGGGTCTCCTCGTCGCGCTGCAGGCCAACCACGCTCACGCGTGCAGCCGGGATCAGCGACAGCACGCCGGTCAGCATGCCCAGACCCGCGCGCAGGATCGGCACCACGGTGATCTTGGCGCCGGCAATGCGCTGCACCTGCACCGGTCCAGCCCAGCCAGGCATGGTGTGGCTTTCGGTCTCGAGATTTGCGGTGGCCTCGTAGGCCAGCAGCGTACCCAGCTCGTTGACCACCTCGCGGAAATCCTTGGTGCTCATCGATGCATCGCGGAGCAGGCCGATCTTGTGTTGGACCAGGGGGTGGCGGACTTCGACGATTTTCATGGGAGTGATCGAGCAGGAGGAGAGCTGGCATTTTAACGCCTCTGCGCTCGTACCTCGCCAATGGCTGGGCAGCCCGGCCAATGCCGCCAGATGCTGCCATGCAGCCTGACCAAGGCAGCATGAGGCGATGGGTGCCGGGAGCACCCGGTCCACGCGATGACGCGTGATTGCAGTGCTGGGTGGCTCATGACGTGGTTTCCGGAGATGATGTCCGCAGCCCGTGACGGGCCGGAAGTGCAGCACAGGGGAGGCATGCGCGTGCGTGATGAGGTGTTGGCCTGGATGGGTTTGTTGCTGTTCGCGTCTTGGACGGGAGCTGTGGCTGCCGCACCGGTACTGCCACCGCTGGAGCGGGAGGTGGCGAATCCAAGCGAGGTGATCTTCCGCAACGGCGTGGCCTATATCGATCTGGGCGGTGGCCGGCTGGAACCGTTGCGGCTGCAGCGACAGAACGGCGAGGTGGTGTACTACCGGATGGTCCGCTACGACGCGGAGTTCGGCTATGTCAAAGAACCCGAAGTGGAGTTTGATGCTGAAGTGGACGCGGTGTACAGCACCGGCGCGCGCGGTTCGCATTCGTCGCCGGCTGCCCATGACATCGAAAGCCGGATACAGGGACGCTTTGAAGGATGGGCTGGAAAAACCCTGTTCCAGCTGCAGAACGGGGAGATATGGCAGCAGACAGATGGACGTCAACGCAGATCAACCGGCTATTCCCCACGAGTGACGTTGACGCGACGGGGCTTCGATTATGAGATGCGTGTTGACGGAGAGTCCGGCGCGATCATGGTACGGCGACGTTGATGCATTCCACGGCAGCGGTAGAGGGTACATGCGCGCGGTGAGATGGATGACTTGCGTTGCCTTGCTGCTGCCAGGCGTTGCCTGGGGCGGGGATTGCCATGTGGCTGACGTAGTCCTGCCCGAGGGGCTGGAAGGACGTGCTGGTGAGATCATCATCCTTTCTGATCGCAGTATCTGGGAGGTGACTTCGGGGCCCGGAGGCATGGGCAGGCGACGTGCGGGAGTGATCATTTGCCCGTCCAGCAATGAGATGGGGGTTGGCGCCGAGGTGCTGGGTGTGCTTCGGGTAGAGCGCACGCTTGCTGCGGGGGCGGAGAATGCCAGCAGCATCGAGTCCGTGATCAAGGGGAGGTTCAGGGGCTGGCGGGGAGATACCGAATTCGCGCTGGCCAATGGTCAGCTCTGGCGGCAGGTACGGGGAGGTCATTCTTTTGGCGAGAAAACTGACCCCAAGGTGCGGCTGAGCAGAAAGAATGATGGCATCTACGAGATGCGGGTGGAGGGCTTCAGCAGCGCTGCAAGCGTGATCCGGATCAGGTGATCGAGCGTTCCAGTCATTGAGTTGCGAGAGGTCTTGTCGCCACGCACCGCAACTGGCCGAGCAGCGTAACTTCGGGAACGAGCAGCGGCGCTGACGCAGGCAGCGGCGCTCACGACACCGTCGGTATGGCTTTCCTGGATCGAGCTGTACCTGTAAAGCAACAGACTGAAACATTCCCGCTGTGTCACTGTAACTGTCGCGTAACTGAACGGACATACCTTGCACACCCATCCTTTACACAGATTGGGGGCGGTAGTGCGCAAGAGCGTCTTGGTGGTGGCGGTGACGACCGCGGTGGCCTGTATGGCTGCCGCGCCTGCATATGCACAACAGGCCACGGCCGATGGCGCAACCACGGTTGCCAGCGGGGCAGCGGCCGCCATCGATCTGGAACGCATTGAAGTACGTGCGCAGCGCGAGGCGCAGATTCGCGCTGTTGAACTCAAGCGCGACGCCAATGGCGTGCAGGACGCGGTTGCCTCTGACTCGATGGGTGACTACCCGGACATGAATGTTGCCGAGTCGCTGCAGCGGCTGCCGGGCGTCAGCGTTACCCGCGATCAGGGCGAGGGTCGCTTCGTGGTGATTCGTGGGCTGGATGCAGCCTTGAACAGCGTCAGCATAGACGGCATCGCTATCGGTACGCCGGAGGATTCCTCGCGTGCAGCGCCGCTGGACGTGATTCCGTCCGAGTCCACCGAGCGCCTGCGGGTGATCAAGTCGGCCACCCCGGATATGCCGGGCGATGCCATCGGCGGCGCGGTGGTCGTGGAATCGGCATCGGCATTCGACCGTGATGGCCGCTCCTTGAAAGGCAAGCTGGAAGGCAGCCACCAGGAGCTTTCGGGCGAAACCAGCCCGAAGGCTGCATTCAATTACAGCGAAGTGTTTGCGGAGACCTTCGGTGTTGCACTGGGTGTGAACTACCAGAAGCGCACGTTTGAATCGGACAACACTGAAGTGGAGTACGACAACTTCAAGGGCGGCGCCGATGATGACCTGATGGCGGTCGAGGTGCAGCGCCGCAAATACACCATCGAGCGCGAACGCACCGGTGCCAACCTGAATTTCGATTGGCGTCCGGATGACGATAATCGCTACTACCTGCGGACCCTGTACAGCCAGTTCGACGATGCTGAAACACGGCAGCGCACGATCTTTGGCTTTGGTGATACGGACTCGATCACCGCCCTTGGCGGCGGCCGCTATCAGGTGGACGATCTGCCGGCTGACGCCATCAGCAAGCGCATGCGCTACCGCACCAAGGAAGAGAACACCTTGGCCGTCAGCCTCGGTGGCGAGAATCGTCTGAGCGGCGCGGTGCTGGATTACAAGCTTGGCTATACCAAGACCCGCGAGCGCGTGAATGACGAAATGGAAGCGCGCTTCGATTACGACGGTGGCGATATGTCGGCCACCCTCGACCAGAACAGTGGCATCCCGGGTATGAGCCTGAGTGACAGTGGCTGGATGGACAACAGCAACTATGCATTCGACCGCGTGGTGCTCTCGCCCAAGCAGATCGACGACAGCGAGCGCAGTGCACAGCTCAACATCCGCTTTGATGGCGACAACGCCAGCTACAAGTTCGGTGTGCTGGGCCGTTGGCGCGAGCGCGATGTCAATGTGGATGAGGTGGAGCTTAAGAACGGTCCGGCGGTTGATCTGTCCAGCTGGAATGGCAAGACACTGGATCATCGCGGTGGCAGCCTCGGCCAGGGCATGAGCTCGGCGGCGATGCGCGCCTGGTGGGCGGCCAACGGCAGCAAGTACAGCGCCAAGTCCGGCGACGTTGCCGGCAACAAGATGACCTCGCTGGAAGAGGACTACGTCGCCAGTGAAGACATCCTCTCGGCCTATGCAATGGGCACCTGGGACATCGGTGCGCTGCGCGTGATCGGTGGTGTCCGTGTCGAGAACACCCAGTTCAATGCAACGGGCAACGACGTGGATATCGCCAGCGACGGCAAGACCGTTGTCGTGACACCGCGTATCGCCAACAACAGCTATACGAGCGTGCTGCCGGGTCTGCATCTGCGCTACGACACCAATAATGATTGGGTGTTGCGCGGCTCGGTCAACAAGACGGTGGCGCGCCCATCGTTCGGTGACGTCTCGCCGCGTTTGGCCGTGAACCGCGACGACAAGGAAGCGCGTATCGGCAACCCGAACCTGGATCCGTACGAGTCCACCAATCTGGATTTCTCGTTCGAGCGCTACCTGGGCGACAGCGGCATCATCTCGCTGGGCCTGTTCCACAAGTCCATCGATGGCTACATCGTGCAGGTCGAGAGCAAGATCGATTCCGAGTACCCGGGTTTCGACGTGACCCGCTCGATCAATGGTGACAAGGCCAAGGTGTTCGGCGCCGAGTTCAACTGGCAGCAGCAGCTGAGCTTCCTGCCGGGCGCATGGGCTGGCCTGCTGGTTGGTGCCAGCGGCACCTGGCTGGATACCGATTTCGATCCGGGCATCGCTGACCGCGAGGGCGAGGACTTCAACCTGCCGCGTGCCTCCAAGAACATCTACAGCGCGCATATCGGCTATGAGTGGGGTGGTCTCAGTACCCGCCTGGCTGGCGTCTATCGCAGTGAGTACCTGGACACCATCGGCGACAGCCGTGCATTTGATATCTACGTCGCGCCGCATACCCAGCTCGACTTCAGCTTCGACTACAAACTGAGCAAGAACGTGAGTCTGTACCTGGAAGCCTCCAACCTGCTGGATGAGCCGCTCGAGCTGTATCAGGGCGTGTCCTCGCGCACCCTGCAGAACGAGGAATACGGCCGCACCTACGCGATCGGCGTGAAGGTGGCGCTGTGAGGGCCGCGCTGCTCGCCAGCGCCGTTGTGCTGGTGCTGAGCGCCTGCCAGCCGGTGCCGAAGTCCAGCACGCCGCCGACTGCTGCCGATCTTGCCGAGGGTGCGACCGCTGCCCCATCCACCTTGGTAGCCGAGGCGTTCCTGACGCCGATGACGCCGGCTGACAACATCGATTCGCCGGCCAGCTGGCGCGGTGCCGATGGCCGGCTGTGGCTGATAGCCACCGCCAAGGCCACCGACAAGCTGGTGGTGTACGACGGCCAGACCGGCAAGCATCTGCGTGACATCGGCAGCACTGGCACCGCTCTGGGTCAGTTCGACCGACCCAATGGCATAGCCGTGCAGGACGACCTGGTGTTCATCGTGGAACGCGACAACCACCGTGTGCAGGTGCTGAAGCTGCCGGATTTCAAGCCGCTGGGTGTGTTCGCCGGCAACGACCTGCGCAAGCCTTATGGCTTGTGGGTGAACCCGGTGCAGGGCGGCTATGACCTGTACGTCACTGACTCCTACGACGATGGCGAGGATGCAGCCGGCAACGACATCCTGCCGGCGCTGGAGCGTTTGAACGAGCGTGTGCGTCGCTATCACGTCACCGTCGCTGGCGGTGCGGTGCAGGCCAAGCTGGTGCGCAGCATCGGCGACAGTTCGCCCAAGGGCGCGCTGCGCGTGGTCGAATCGATCTGGGGGGATCCGGCCAATGACCGCCTGCTGATCGCCGAGGAGGACGAAACCTATGCCAGCGAGTTCAAGGTCTACAACCTGGCCGGTGACTTCAGTGGCGAGACGTTCGGTCGCGGTCTGTTCAAAGCGCAAGCCGAAGGCGTGATGCTGCGTACCTGTGGTGATGGCGGCTGGTGGATCACCACCGAGCAGGGCAAGCAGCGCAGTACCTTCCATCTGTTCGATCGCAAGACGCTGGCGCCGGTGGGCTCGTTCCACGGCAACACGGTGGCCAATACCGACGGTATCTGGAACAGCCAGCAGGTATCGGCGCGCTTCCCGCAGGGTGCGCTGTACGCGGTGCATGACGATCAGGGCGTGGTGGCCTTCGATTGGCGTGACATCGCCAAGGCGCTGTCGTTGCCGCAGGACTGCGGCAAGTGAGGGGGCATGGTTCTTTGAGGAAGCGGCTGCCGTTGGTCGTTCTGATTGGTGCAGCGTTGTTGGGCGCAGCTGGAGCGGTGGGGGCCGCTCCAGCTGCCGAGCCCAATACGCAGGTGCCGCCGGGGAGTCGGCACTACGCGGCCAGTGGCTTCCCGGACCGCGTCGTCGCGTCGCCAGCGCAGGACGCCAGCAGCGGCTTCGCGGTAGCGTGGCGTACCGCGCCGCTGGCTCAGCCGGCGCTGCTGGAAATCACCGTGGCTGGTGACTCGCCGGACATGGGCCAGGTGCAGCAGCTCACTGCGAGCAGCCAGCTGCTGCAGACCGAGAACGGCAACAGCCAGCACCATCGTGCGCAGATCGATGGTCTGCGGGCTGACACGCTGTATGCCTACCGGGTGCAGGGGCAGGGCACCTGGAGTGCATGGCAGCACTTCCGTACCGCCGCTGCCGCTGGGCAGCCGCTGACGGTGTTGTACTTCGGTGACACCCAGAACAAGAACCTCAGCCATGTCAGCCGAGTGATACGGCAGGGCTGGCAGACCGCACCGGATGCGCGGCTGACCCTGTTTGCTGGCGACCTGGTCAGTGGCGGTGACGGCGAGGATGACAATGAATGGGGCGAGTGGTTCGCCGCCGGTGGCTGGTTGCTGCCGGGCATGGCGATCGCACCGGCCGCAGGTAACCACGAGTACTTCGAAGAGTTCGAGGACACGCCGCAGGAACGGCGCGTGCTGGGCAAGCATTGGCCGCTGACCTTCGCGCTACCGGGCAATGGTGCGGCGGCTACTGCCAGTACGACCTACTGGTTCGACTATCAGGGCCTACGCGTGGTGGTACTGGATGGTACTTCGGCGCTGGATCTGGGTACTGCCAAGGCGCAGGCGACCTGGTTGGAGGGTGTGCTGGAAAGCAGCCGCCAGCCTTGGAACATCGTGGTTGTGCACCAGCCGCTGTATCCCTTGCGCGCCGAGCGTGACAGCTCGGTGCTTGCCAGCGAGATCCGCCCGGTACTGCAGCGGCACAAGGTCGATCTGGTGCTGCAGGGCCACGATCACACCTACGGCCGCCGTGCCGATGCAGGTGCGGCATTGCCGCAGTACATCTCGTCCGTCGCCGGTCCCAAGCAATACCGCTTGTCGCCGGAAGCGCGCGCGACGATGAAGCCCACCGCAGAGGACACGCAGTTGTTCCAGGTGCTGCGGCTGGACGACAAGGGTCTGCGTTACGAAGCGCGTACGGCAACCGGTCGTCTGTATGACGCCTTCCAGATCAGCCGCAATGTCGATGGCGGCAAGCAGTTCAGCGAGATCACCGAGGGGCGCATCCAGCAGCGTGATTGCCCGCGTGCGGTCTCGCCCAAGGGTCGCGACGACCGTTGCTGGGAGTGAGCAGATGAAGACGATGCAGACAGTTCTATGCGGCTTGGTGCTGGCGATGGCGTCACCGTTGTTGGCAGCTGGTGAACTGCTGCATCCGTTCGCGTTGCCGCAGTCAGACAATGCACCGGAGGAAGCGCTGCTGGTGGTGGAAATCCCCGCTGGCGGCGCGATCAAGTACGAACTCGGCGAGCACGGTGAACTGCGGGTGGATCGCTTCCTGTCGATGCCGGTGGCCTATCCGGCCAACTACGGTTCGATGCCGCAGACCTTGGCCGGCGACGGCGATCCGTTGGATGCGTTGGTACTGACCCGCTTTCCGATCCAGCCGGGTGCGGTCGTGCGTTTCCGTCCGCTGGGCGTGTTGCGGATGGTCGACAAAGGCGAGGCCGACCAGAAGATAGTTGGTGTGCCGGTGGATGCAGTCGATCCCAGCTATGCAAAGGTGCGTGCGTTGGAGGATCTGCCGGCGCTGGAGATCCAGCGCATCGAAGCGTTCTTCCGCGTCTACAAGCAGCTACCCGGTGGCGCCGACATCCAGCTAAACGGCTGGGGCGATGCCGCCGAGGCCAAGCAGGTGATACGCCGGGCACTGGCCGGCTACCAGCGGGCCAAGCCTGCGCGTTGAGCATCGAACCGGCTTCACGGCTCTGCTGCTGGCTTGCTCCTATAATGAATGCGGATTTGTCCCAATGCGTCATCGCGAGTGCCGGTAAGGCTGGCACCGTGATGACAGCACGTAGCAATGACGGCTCAGCCAAGGAGTATCGGCTGGGCGATAACGGCGGGCTGCCGCTAGCGGCAGGTGCCCAATCAAGGAGGGTGGTCATGCGCATTATGGGTAAGGCGTGGAACAAGCTGGCCGTAGCGGCCATGTTGTTGGCAGTAGCAGCGAGCGCGGAAGCCGCGCCGCCGTTGGAGGAGGAGATCGTCAACCCCAGCGAAGTGCTCTTTGAGAACGGCAAGGCCTACGCCGATACCGGTGGTGGGCAGTTGGAGCAGCTGCACAGCCGCAAGCAAGGCGGTGAGACGATCTATTACCGGCTGGTCCGCTACGACAACGAAAACGGTTATGTTGAAAATGACGGCGCGCAGGTGTTGGCGCAGACCTTCCGTACCGAATCGAGCATCGGCCAAACGCCGTATCGTTACTACGGGGAAGGCAGGCTATCGCGCCCGGATTTCTACAACAGCCCCTACAACCGTGATGCCCGCCAGCGCTATTCCGGGCCGGGTTACTTCGGCAGCTGCAGCCGCTATGACGGCTGCAAGGAAGTCCATATCGTGCCGCTGTGGCCGTATTACCGTGGCTATTGATACTTCAAACGCTTGATGCATACAAAAAACGGCGGCCTGTTTGGCCGCCGTTCTTGTTTGATGCATGGCATCGCGCTCAGGCGCTGAGTGCCTCAACCACGCGCAGCTTCGGGTGCCCCTTCGAGCGCTGCTGGTACTCCTGCTCGATATCGGCCAGACGCTTGGCGTTGGGGCATTGCAGCATCATGTAGTTGGCGTCGAAGTTGAGCTTGGCGACCAGGAAGTCGATGAACGCGCGCACCTTGGGTGATACCAGTCGGCCGCCGGCAAACACCGCATTGAAGTCGTAGTCCGGGCCGGTCCAGCCGGGCAGGATCTGCCGCACCATGCCGGATTCGACGAACGGCTTGGCCATCACATCGCTGCTGAGCATCAAGCCTTCGCCGGCCACGAGAGCGGCGTTCAGTGCTGAGGGGTCGTTTGCCACAAGCAGCGGATTGACTGGAAACTCGCGCATCTCGCCGCCATTTTCCGCCAATGTCCAGGTAAAGCGTTGGGTCTGTCCGTGATGGGTCTTGCGGATCGCCAGCGTGCGGTGGAACTGCAGCTCGTCAGGGTGCTTGGGCTCGCCGTGCACGGCGATATAGGCCGGGCTGGCGAATACCTGGGTGCGTAGGCTGCCGAGCTTGCGCGCGATCAGGTTGGAGTCGGGCAGCGCGCCGACGCGCAGTGCCAGATCCACTTCGCCGGAGATCAGGTCCAGGGTTTCATTGCCCAGATGCATATCGACCCGGATCTCCGGGTATTCATTCTGGAACTGGCCCAGCAGCGGTGCAATCCAGCAGGTGCCGATGGAGTACGGCACGGTGAAACGCAGCCAGCCGCGCGGGCCGGATTGCAACTGGCTGACCGCGCTCTCGGCTTGGTCCAGTTCGCGGGCGATGCGCTGGCAGTGCTCGTAGTAGACGGTGCCGGCCTCGGTCAGGCCCAGTCGGCGCGTGGTCCGATGCAGCAGACGTGCACCCAGCCGGGTTTCCAGCTCCTGCACCTTGCGGCTGACCGTGGTCTTGGGTTGGCCGAGCAGTCGCGCAGCGGCAGTGAAACTGCCCTGTTCGACCACTTTGACGAAGATCAGGGTGTCGTTGAGATCGTTGGCCATGGGGGGACTCTTGCGGCAGCGGAATTGTGCCGGCGACGGGATGATTATTCCCTTCAATCCGTACTAATCAAGTCTGGATTAGGGGCCTATCTTGTACGCCTGTATCCAATCCGGACATGCCGTCATGCGCATGCGCTCTCCCATTGCCCTGCCAACGCCACGCCGCGAACCCAGTTACCGCAATGCTTTGCCTTCAAGGTTGGCCTGCAATCAATTGAATCCATTGCAGTTTGAGTCCTTGCTTGGTGACTTGCAGGTCGACGGCCCAAGAGCCTCCCGGCGGCAGGGTGCCCCCTTGTTGCGGCGAGTTCTAGATCACTTTGTCCCATTGGTGGGCCAAAAATTTCCGCGAGCGGGACAGTGATCCTGCCGCAGTCAGTGCTGTTTCCGCCGGCCGAGGTCCCGTTGCGCAACAAGCCGCGCAGCGAGCCGCCGCCCTGGCGATGTTGAGCTCCGCTTTGTAGTCCTGAAATCCCCTGATCACCTCCCCCTTGGAGCACGAAATGAAAGGTATCTCCCCATCACCCACGCTGCGTCGCGTTGCCTTGGCAGGCATGTCGGCACTGAGTCTGGCCGTCCTGGTCGCCTGCAGCGGCGGCCACGCTGAGAACGCCGCGCCGCCGGCACCCGAAGTAAGTGTTGCGCCGGTGCTGATCAAGCAGGTTGCACAGTGGGACGAGTTCAGTGGCCGTATCGAGGCGGTGCAGAGCGTTGAGCTGCGTCCGCGCGTATCCGGCTACATCGACAAGGTCAATTACGTCGAAGGCGAAGAGGTGAAGAAAGGTGATGTGCTGTTCACCATCGACGCACGCAGCTACCAGGCCGAGTTCAACCGTGCGCAGGCCGAATTGAACCGTGCACGCACCCAGGCTGGCTTGGCGCGCAGCGAATCCGAACGTGCGCGTCGCTTGGCCGAGCAGCAGGCTATCGCTGCGGAAACCGCCGAGCAGCGCCGCGCCAGCGCTGATCAGGCCGGTGCGCAGGTACAGGCCGCGCAGGCGGCCTTGGATGCGGCGCGGCTCAACCTGGAGTTCACCAAGGTGCGTGCGCCGATTGATGGCCGCGCCGGGCGCGCGATGGTCACCGCCGGCAATCTGGTCACCGCCGGTGATGCGGCCAGTGTGCTGACCACCCTGGTGTCGCTGGATACGGTGCATGTCTACTTCGACGCAGATGAGTCCACCTATCTGCGCTATGCGCAGATGGCGCGCAATGGTGAGCGCCCGAGCGAACGCGATCAGGCCTTGCCGGTGAAGGTTGGCTTGAGCGGTGAGCAGGGCTATCCGCATGAAGGCAAGGTCGATTTCCTCGACAACCAGATCACCCGCAGCACCGGCACCATCCGCGTGCGTGCGCTGCTCGACAACGCCAGCCGTCAGTTCACTCCGGGCCTGTTTGCTCGCGTGCAGCTGTTGGGCAGCGGCCAGTTCCAGGCAGTACTTGTAGACGACAAGGCGGTGCTGACCGATCAGGACCGCAAGTACGTGTTCGTGCTGGACAAGGACAACAAGGCGCAGCGTCGTGATGTGCAGCTTGGTCGCAATGCCGAGGGCCTGCGCATCGTCGAACAGGGTCTGGCTGCTGGCGACAAGGTAATCGTCGACGGCGTGCAGAAAGTGTTCATGCCAGGCATGCCGGTGCAGGCCAAGGCGGTTGCGATGCAGCGCGTTGCTGCACCGGCCACCCAGGCCGTAAGCAGCATCAACTAAGCCGCCAACTACCTTTGCCGGCGTGGCTGCCGGTCGTGTTTGTCTGCTCCCGATGGGGCGGGCAGGGCGGCTGCAGCCTGACGCCAGCTTTTCCAAGGATTTGCCCATGGATTTTTCCAGATTTTTTATCGACAGGCCGATCTTCGCGGCGGTGTTGTCGATCGTGATCTTCGCCGCTGGCCTGGTCAGCATTCCGTTCCTGCCGATTGGCGAGTACCCGGAAGTGGTGCCGCCGTCGGTGGTGGTGCGTACCGTGTATCCGGGTGCCAATCCAAAGGTGATCGCCGAGACAGTGGCTACGCCATTGGAAGAGGCCATCAACGGCGTTGAGGGCATGATGTACCTCAAGTCGGTGGCCGGCTCCGATGGCGTGCTGCAGATGACAGTCACTTTCCGTCCGGGCACCGATCCTGACGAAGCAGCGGTGAAGGTGCAGAACCGCGTCGCGCAGGCGCAGGCACGTTTGCCTGAGGACGTGCGGCGCCAGGGTGTGACCACCCAGAAGCAGTCGCCGACCTTCCTGATGGTCGTGCATCTCACCTCGCCCAAGGGCAATTACGACACCTTGTACCTGCGCAACTACGCACGCCTGCACGTCAAGGACGGGCTGGCACGTATTCCGGGCGTGGGTGACGCGCAGATCTTCGGCGGCGGCGACTACGCCATGCGTGCCTGGCTGGATCCGGACAAGGTCGCCTCGCGCGGCTTGACCGCCAGCGACGTGGTGCGCGCCATGCGTGAGCAGAACGTGCAGGTGTCGGCCGGTCAGCTTGGTGCCGAGCCGATGCCGAACAGTCAGTTCCTGACCCTGATCAATGCACAGGGGCGCCTGCGCAGCGAGCAGGAGTTCGGTGACATCGTGCTCAAGAGCGGAACCGACGGTGAAGTAGTGCGTCTCTCGGATGTGGCGCGTATCGAACTGGGTGCGGGCGACTACACCTTGCGTTCGCAGCTGGATGGCAAGAACGCGGTGGGTATCGGCATCTTCCAGGCACCGGGTGCCAATGCGCTGGAGATCCGCGATGCGGTGATCGGCCGCATGGACGAGCTGCAGAAAACCTTCCCGGCCGACGTGAAGTACGTGGCGGTGTACGACACCACCATCTTCGTGCGCGATTCGATCAAGGCTGTGGTAACCACGCTGTTGGAAGCCATCGCCCTGGTGGTGCTGGTGGTGATCCTGTTCCTGCAGACCTGGCGTGCCTCGATCATTCCGCTGATCGCCGTGCCTGTTTCGATTGTCGGCACCTTTGCTGCGCTGTACATGTTGGGCTTCTCGATCAATACGCTGAGCCTGTTTGGCCTGGTGCTGGCGATCGGTATCGTGGTCGATGACGCGATCGTTGTGGTGGAGAACGTCGAACGCAATATCGAAGAAGGCCTGTCGCCGACGGCAGCCGCCCATCAGGCAATGAAGGAAGTGTCCGGCCCGATCGTCGCGATTGCGTTGGTGCTGTGTGCGGTGTTCGTGCCGATGGCCTTCCTGTCCGGCGTTACCGGCCAGTTCTACAAACAGTTCGCGGTGACGATTGCCATCTCCACGGTGATCTCTGCGATCAACTCGCTGACCCTGTCGCCGGCGCTTGCAGCGCGTCTGCTCAAGCCGCATGGCGCCGCCAAGGATGCGCCGAGCCGTTTGATCGACAAGTTGTTCGGCTGGGTGTTCCGTCCGTTCAACCGCTTCTTCAAGACCAGCTCGGAGAAATACGAGCGCGGCGTATCGCGCATCCTCGGCCGTCGCGGCGCGGTGTTCGTGGTCTATGCGGTGCTGCTGCTTGGCACCGGGGTGATCTTCAAGCTGGTGCCGCCGGGTTTCATCCCGACCCAGGACAAGCTGTATCTGATCGCCGGTGTGAAGTTGCCGGAAGGCTCGTCGATTGCACGTACCGATGAGATGCTGCGCAAGGTTGCCAAGATTGCCCAGGAAACCGACGGCGTCGCGCACACCATCTCGTTCCCGGGTTTGAATGCACTGCAGTTCACCAATACGCCCAACACCGGCGTGGCCTTCATTCCGCTCAAGCCGTTCAACGAGCGCAAGGGGCGTACCGCTGCGCAGATCAATGCCGAGATCAACCAGAAGATCGCCGGGCTGCAGGAAGGTTTCGCCTTCGCGATGATGCCGCCGCCGATCCTCGGACTGGGCAACGGCAACGGCTACCAGATGTTCATCGAGGACCGCGGCAATCTCGGCTACGGTGCCTTGCAGAACGCGGTGCAGAGCATGCAGGGCGCAGTCGCACAGACGCCGGGTATGGCCTATCCGATCACCAGCTACCAGGCCAACGTGCCGCAGCTAGATGCGGAGGTCGACCGCGTCAAAGCCAAGGCGCAGGGCGTGCAGCTGACCGAGTTGTTCGACACGCTGCAGACCTACCTGGGTTCGGCCTATGTCAACGACTTCAACCAGTTCGGTCGTACCTGGCAGGTGATCGCACAGGCCGATGGTCAGTTCCGTGACAGCGTGGAAGATATCGGCAAGCTGCGTACCCGCAATGATCGCGGCGAGATGGTGCCGATCGGCTCGATGGTGACCGTCAAGGAAACCTACGGTCCTGATCCGGTGCTGCGCTTCAACGGTTACCCGGCGGCTGATCTGGCCGGTGAGGCCGACCCGCGCATGCTGTCCTCGGCCGAGGCGATGAACAAGCTCACCGAGATTGCCGGGCAGGTGTTGCCGGCCGGTATGGTCACCGAATGGACCGACCTGAGCTACCAGCAGGCGACCCAGGGCAAGGCTGCCTTCATCGTGTTCCCGGTGGCGATCCTGCTGGCCTTCCTGGTGCTGGCGGCGTTGTACGAGAGCTGGTCGCTGCCACTGGCGGTGATTCTGATCGTACCGATGACCTTGCTGTCGGCATTGTTCGGGGTATGGCTGACCGGCGGTGATAACAACGTCTTCGTGCAGGTTGGCCTGGTCGTGCTGATGGGCCTGGCGTGTAAGAACGCGATTCTGATTGTCGAGTTCGCCCGCGAGTTGGAGATGGGTGGCAAGGGTATCGTCGAGGCGGCATTGGAAGCCTGCCGTCTGCGTCTGCGCCCGATCGTGATGACCTCGATCGCCTTCATCGCCGGCACGGTGCCGCTGGTGCTGTCGCATGGCGCCGGTGCCGAGGTCCGCTCGGTGACGGGTATCACCGTATTCGCTGGCATGTTGGGTGTGACCCTGTTCGGCCTGTTCCTGACCCCGGTGTTCTATGTGGCGCTGCGCAAGTTCGTGTCACGTAACGGCGGTGGCAAGCTGATACAGCATGGTGAGCCGACCATCCACCACTGATGGCAGGTGTAACTTCGTTGCGGGAGGCTGCAGATGTGTTGCCTCCCGCAGGTCCTTGCCACCTTCACCGGCAATGACGGTTTGAAATGTTATCGGGCTTGTATCAATTCATTCCCCCAAGGAAAAGCAAATGAATACCCAGAACACCAAAGTTGCCCTGGTTACCGGCGCCACCCGCGGCATCGGCCTTGAGACCGTACGCCAACTCGCCGCCGCAGGCGTGCACACGCTGCTGGCCGGGCGCAACTACGACACTGCTGCCGCAAAGGCGCAGGAGCTGCAGGCAGAAGGCCTGCCGGTGGAAGCCATCCAGCTCGACGTCAACGATACCGACAGCATCGCGGTGGCGGTTGAGCAGGTGACCCAGCGTTACGGCCACCTCGATATCCTGATCAACAATGCCGGCGTGCTGGTCGACGACCTGCAGGCTGGTGCCAGCGGTCAGTCGCTGGAAACCTGGCGCAGCACCTTCAACACCAATCTGTTTGCAGTGGTTGAAGTGACTGTGGCGTTCCTGCCCTTGCTGCGTGGCGCGCCGGCTGGACGTATTGTCAATGTGTCCAGCATTCTGGCTTCGCTGACCCTGCACTCCCAGCCGGGCTCGCCGATCTACGGCTTCCTGGTGCCGGCTTACAACGCTTCCAAGAGCGCATTGAACGCCTGGACAGTGCAGCTGGCGCATGAGCTGCGCGAAGGCCCGATCAAGGTCAACGCGGTGCATCCGGGCTACGTCAAGACCGACATGAACGGTGGCGAAGGTGAAATCGAGATCACCGAAGGCGCGCGTTCCAGCGTAGGCATGGCCTTGATTGCTGCCGATGGCCCGACCGGTAGCTTCAGCTACCTCGGCGAGGTGCTGCCGTGGTGACGCGTGTATTGGTAACCGCAATGGCCAGCGCCCTGCTGGCCGGCTGCGTGAGCGTTGGTCCGAACTACAAGGCAGCACCGGTTGAGCCGGTGAGCCTGCAGGGCGCGGCAGATGCCGCGTTCTCCACTGCGCCGCCGGTGGCCAACTGGTGGGCGCAGTTTGATGACCCGGTCCTGGGCCAGCTGGTGCACGATGCGCTCGGCGACAACCTCGATCTGCAGATCGCCATGGCCCGCGTGCGCGCCGCACGGGCGGTGTTCACTGAGCAGCGCCTGGATCAGCTGCCGCACATCACTGCGGGTGGTAGCCAGGATCGGCGCATGCAGCCGGATGCATCGCTGGGTGGCGAGCGTGTTTCCAGCGAAACCTACCAGCTCGGCTTCGATGCTGGCTGGGAACTGGATCTGTTCGGCAGGCAGCGCCGTGCGGCCGAAGCTGCACGCGCCGACCTTGGTGCCGAACGCGACAATCTGGCCGATGCGCAGGTCATGGTGGCAGCCGAAGTGGCGCGCAACTACTTCGAGCTGCGCGGATCACAGAAGCGGATTGCGGTTGCGCGCGACACGCTGCTCAATCTGCGTGAAACCCAGCGTTTGACCGAAACCCGGTTGGAGCTCGGTGCTGGCAGTGAACTGGATGTGCAGAGCAGTCGCGCCCGTTTGAAGGCGATCGAGGCCGATATTCCGTTGTTGGAAGTTGCCGAGGTGCAGTCGCGGCATCGCCTTGCCGTGCTGCTCGGGCAGCGTCCAGGTTCGCTGGATGCCTTGCTGCAACCACGTGAAGTGCCTGCGTTCGCCAAGGCATTGCCGCTGGGCGACACCAGCGACCTGTTGCGACAGCGTGCTGACGTGCGCATGGCCGAGCGTCGCTTGGCAGCAGCTACCGCGCGCGTTGGTGTGGCAACTGCGGATCTGTTTCCGCGCATCAGTCTGAGTGGTTTCGTCGGCTTTCTCGGCGGTGATGCTTCGGGTCTGGTGAATGGCAACAACAAGGCCTGGTCGTTGACCCCGTCAATCAGCTGGGCGGCATTCGACTTCGGCACCGTGCGGGCGCGCCTGCGTGCGAGCAAGGCGCAGGCCGATGGCGCAGCCGCCGAGTATGAGAAGGCGGTGCTGCTGGCCTTGGAAGACACCGAGAACGCACTGACCCGATATGCCAAGCAGCAGGCGCAGTTGGGTATCGTGGCTGAGCAGGCACAGGCCGCACGCAAGGCGGAATCGCTTGCGCAGCTACGTTATCGCGAAGGCTCCGAAGACTTCTTGGCGTTGCTGGACGCACAGCGCAATCAGTTGGCTGCCGATGATGCATTGGCGGCAGCAGAAGCGTCGGTGAATGTCAGTGTGGTGGCGGTGTACAAGGCACTGGGCGGCTGGGGCGGGCAACCAGGTCCCGCACTGGCGGTTACCAGCGTGCGTTGAGAGAGCGGGAGCTTCTGGATCTGCAAACAGAAACAGGCGGCCAATGGCCGCCTGTTTCGTTACACATCACAGAAAATCAGGCAGCGTCAGCTTGCGCTCGACGCGGGCCTTCAACCAGCGCACGACCAACCATGTCCACCAGCACGTCGAGCTCTTCTTCATCCATGCCGAAGTGCGGGGTGAAACGCAGCGAGTTTTCGCCACCGTGGATCACGTTGACGCCATGCATGCGCAGCCACTCTTCGGTGGAGCCGGCGCCATAGCACTTGAACTGCGGGGCCAGCTCGCAGGAGAACAGCAGACCGGTGCCCTGCACCTTGGTGATCAGGCCGCCGAGCTTGGCCTTGAGCGCCTCCAGCTTCTGCACGGCCTGCTCGCCGCGCAGACGGATGTTCTGGCGGACTTCCGGTGACAGGCGGGCGAGGGTGGCAACGGCCACATCCAGTGCACGCGGGTTGGTGGTCATGGTGTTGCCGTACACGCCCTTGCGATACAGCTTGGCAGCATGCTCGGTGACGGCCAGTACCGACAGCGGGAACTGCGCGCCGTTCAAGGCTTTGGAATAGGTCTCCATGTCCGGCGGGTCCAGCATCTCGTAGCCCGGGTAGTCGACGAAGGACAGGGTGCCGTGCGCACGCAGTGCGGCCTGGATGGAATCGATCAGCAGCAGGCTGCCGTGCTCGCGGGTCAGTTCGCGGACCAGCTTGTAGAAGCTGGCCGGTACCGCGCGGCCGGGGTCGCCTTCGCCCATCACCGGCTCCAGGAATACCGCCTCGATGAACCAGTTGTTGGCCTTGGCATCGGCAAACACCTTGCGCATCGCTGCTTCATCGTAAGGCGCAACGGTGATGACGCTGTTCTCGCCGCGGTAGCTGGCCAGGTGCTGGTCATAGGCCTTGCGGCTGGAGTCCGAGTACAACGCGGGACGGTCGGTGCGGCCGTGGAAGCTGCCCTTGATCACGACCCGTTTGATGGTGGCGCCGGCATGCGGTGCGCCCGGGTCGGTCTGCAGCTTGGCGTTGATATCGGCGATGCGTGCGGCCAAGCCGACGGCTTCGGAGCCGGAGTTCAAACACATGAAGTGGGTGAACGGACAGCCGCCGCGGCTGTGGCCGATCTCTTTCTTCATGGCCTGGGCAAAGCGGCGCTGGGCCAGACTTGGGGTCATGATGTTGGCCATGACCTGCGGTTTGGCCGCAGCGGCCATCACGTCAGCCGGGGTGTGGCCGAAGCCGAGCATGCCGTAGCCGCCGGCGTCATACAGTACGGCGCCCTTGAGCGAGACCACCCACGGGCCGCAGGCGGCCAGGGCGATATAGGGAACGATGGCATCGTCGGCGTAAAAATTGACGAAACCAGCCTGCATGGCGGCGATCTGGTCGTGCTCTTCCAGATCCAGCAGGTCGGCAGCTTCGTCCTTGATGCGGGTGTATTCGCTGGCGGCAGCGGCGATGGCGCCGGCCAGATCCGGGTGAGCGACGGCCAAACGTTCAACGCTGGCGTCGTCCAGGCCTGTGGTCAGGCGGCTGCCGGCGTGCGCGCGAAGCGGGGCGAGGGGGCCGAGTACGGTCATGCTCATCTCCAGAAGTTTCTTGTATATACCCATTATGTGGAGATTCTGGACATATGGCAGCTATGATCTCGACGGATTTTCGGGTAATTTCGTCGAATCGACGAAGCTGGTTCGCAATGTGAATATTTCTCCTGCCGACGAACGCCTGTTGTCCGTGCTCCGTGAGGATGCGCGCGCCTCCACTGCGCAGATCGCCCGCCGGCTCGGCCTGTCCCGGACCACAGTGCAAAGTCGCATCGACCGGCTGGAACAGCTGGGGGTGATTGCCGGCTATACGGTGCGTACCCACGAGGACTACGAACAGGGCCAGGTGCGCGCGCACGTGCTGATCACCGTACTGCCGAAGAAGATGCCGGCGGTGGTCAAGGCGCTGCGCGATATCACCGAGGTGCGCTCGCTGCATTCGGTCAGCGGCAACCACGATCTGATCGCGATGGTGGTGGTTGGTGGCGTCAGCGAGATGGATGTGGTGACCGATGCGATCGGCGCGGTTGATGGGGTGGAGCGGACCAATAGCGCGATTATTCTGTCTACCAAGTTTGAGCGCTGAGGTAGCGGGAAGCGTTGCTTTGGCGGAGTTTTGGCTCTGCTTTGGGTTTGGCTTTGGGTTTGGCTTTGGGTCTGGCTTTGGGTCTGGCTTTGGGTTTGCATTGGGTTTGGCTTGGTCTTGCTTCGCCCTTGCTCTACAGCCGTCATTCCCGCGAAGGCGGGAATCGCTCTTGCCTTTGCCTCCAGCTGTTGATTTGACGTGACCCGCGCGAACTCAGAGCCAGAGCCAAAGCCAAAGCCAAAGCCAAAGCCAGAGCGATTCCGGCCTTCGCGGGAATGACGGCAAAAAGCGAGGCCAGTGCCACAGCCAAAGTCCAAGGCACCACCACAGCCACAGCCGAAACCACAACCACAGCCGAAACCACAACCACAGCGACAGCGACAGCCTAAAAACCAGCCCGTCCGCCCGCGAGAGCTACAATAGCCGGCTCCCCGTACGAAGTTCCGGCCTTGAAGAAGTCCGATTTCACCTATGACCTGCCTGAGGAATTGATCGCCCAGGCTCCCTTGGCTGAGCGTTCGGCCAGCCGCCTGCTGCTGGTTCCACCGGCACCGGCGCCGTTCGATGACCGCCAGGTGCGCGATCTGGCCGAGTTGCTGCAGCCCGGTGATCTGCTGGTGTTCAACGACACCCGCGTCATCCCGGCACGCCTGTTCGGGCAGAAAGCCAGTGGCGGCCGCGTCGAGATCCTGATCGAGCGTCTGCTCGGCGGGCAGCAGGCGCGCGCGCAGATCGGCGCCAGCAAGTCGCCCAAGCCCGGTAGCCGCATTCAGCTTGATGCCGGCGGCGAAGCCGAGGTGCTTGGCCGCGACGGCGAGTTCTATGTGCTGCGCTTTGATATTCCTGAGTCGTTGGAATCCTGGTTGGTGCACGAAGGCCGCCTGCCGCTGCCGCCTTACATCCATCGTGAGCCGGGTCTGGACGACCGTGAGCGCTACCAGACGGTGTTCGCCAAGCAGGTTGGCGCAGTGGCTGCGCCGACCGCCGGTCTGCATTTCGATGAAGCGCTGCTGGCGCAGCTGCGCGAGCGTGGCGTGCAGTTCGGTCATATCACCCTGCATGTCGGCGCCGGCACCTTCCAGCCGGTGCGGGTGGATGACCTGTCCCAGCACGTGATGCACCGCGAATGGCTCAATGTCGGCGCCGAGCTGGTCGAGCAGGTGCGCCGCACCCGTGCTGCCGGTGGCCGCGTGATCGGTGTCGGTACCACCGTGGTGCGGGCGCTGGAGAGCGCGATGCGCGAGGGCGAGCTGCATCCGTATGCCGGTGAGACCCAGATCTTCATCACCCCGGGTTACCGCATCCGCAGCGTCGATGCGATGGTCACCAACTTCCATCTGCCGGAAAGCACCTTGCTGATGATGATCAGCGCGTTCGCTGGCAAGCAGCGCGTGTTCGAGGCCTATGCGCACGCAATTGAACAGAAGTACCGCTTCTTCAGCTACGGCGATGCGATGTTGTTGTTCCCGGCAGTTGAGGGTGCGGCTGTTTGACGCAGTGCACGGGCGGATCAAATGAGATAAGTTCTCATTTGATCCGTGTCCGGCCATCGTGGCCGGGACCGACGACCACTTCCGGAGTAATCCATGCGTCATCCGAAGCGTGCCGCCGGCCATCTGGCTGCCCTGTGTTCCCTCGTCCTGCTTGGCGCCTGCGCCAAGACCGGTGACAACCCCGCCTCTGCTGCCGCGCCGCAGAAAACTACCGCCGCTGGTGAGGTCAACCTCTACACCACGCGCGAACCTGCACTGGTGCAGCCGCTGCTGGATGCCTTCACTGCGGATACCGGTATCAAGGTCAACACCGTGCTGCTCAAGGATGGCTTGACCGAGCGGCTCGCTGCCGAAGGTGAGCGTTCGCCGGCCGACGTGCTGATGACGGTGGATACCGGCCGTCTGCTCGATGTGGTCGAAGCCGGCCACACCCAGGCGGTGAAGTCGCCGGTGCTGGAAGCGGCCATCCCCGCACACCTGCGTTCGCCGGAAGGGCAGTGGTTTGCGCTGTCGCTGCGTGACCGCGTGGTCTACGCCGACAAGGACCTGGACCTGACCGGCTTCACTTATGAAGACCTGGCCGACCCGAAATGGAAGGGGCGGGTATGCATCCGTTCCGGCCAGCATCCTTACAACACCAGCCTGTTCGCGGCGATGATCGCGCATGACGGTGCGGAGAAGACCGAAGCCTGGTTGCGCGGCGTCAAGGCCAATCTGGCACGCAAGGCTGCTGGCGGTGATCGCGATGTTGCACGCGACATCCTTGCCGGTATCTGCGATATCGGTGTTGCCAATGCGTACTACGTCGGTCGCATGAAAAATGCGGAAGAAGGCTCCGAGCAGCGCAGCTGGGGCGATGCCATCCAGGTGGTGCGACCGGTATTCGCCAGTGCCGCTGATACCGGCACCCACGTCAATATCTCCGGCGCCGCTGTCGCCCGTCATGCCCCCAACCACGACAATGCGGTGAAGCTGCTGGAGTACCTGGTCAGCGACAGCTCGCAGAGCCTGTATGCGCGCGCCAACTACGAATACCCGGTCAAGCCCGGCGTTGCATTGGATCCGGTCGTCGCCAGCTTCGGTCCGATGAAGGTGGACCCGCTGCCCTTGGCCGAGGTGGTTGCCAACCGCAAGCTGGCCAGTGAGCTGGTGGACAAGGTCGGCTTCGATAATTGAACCTTGCGGTTCCCGACGGGCTGGTGCCGTGCATGCGGTGCCGGCCTGTTGTTTTGTGATGGATAGTGCTTGATGACGTTGCGTTGGAATCCGTGGTTGCTGGGCGCAACATCGGTGGCGGTGCTGATGTTGGCGCCGGTACTGGGCCTGGCGTGGGCGGCCAGCTATGGCAGCGCCGGGCTGTGGGCGCATCTATGGGCCAATGTGTTGCCGATTGCGCTGCTCAATACCGGCCTGTTGTTGCTGGGCGTAGGCGTACTGGTCGTTGTGCTTGGCACTGGCAGCGCGTGGCTAGTGACGGCGTTCGCGTTCCCGGGGCGCAAACTGTTGAGCTGGGCATTGCTGCTGCCCTTGGCCGTGCCTACCTATATCGCCGCCTTCGCCTATCTGGATGTGCTGCATCCGCTTGGCCCGGTGCAGGGCTTGATCCGCGACCTGCTGGGCTATGACAGCCCGCGCCAGTTCCGTCTGCCGGATATCCGCCATCTTGGCGGCTGCATCGTGTTGCTGGGCTTCGTGCTTTATCCCTATGTGTACCTGACCACCCGCGCCTTGTTCATGACCCAGGCCGCGGGCTTGCTGGAGGCGGCACGTAGCCTGGGCGCGACACCACTGCAGGTCTTCTGGCGGGTGGCGCTGCCATTGGCGCGACCGGCGATTGCGGTAGGCGTAGCGCTGGCCTTGCTGGAAACCCTCAACGACATCGGTGCCTCCGAGTTCCTTGGCGTGCAGACGCTTACCGTGTCGATCTATACCACCTGGGTGAGTCGCGGCGATCTGGCCGGCGCCGCCCAGATCGCGCTGGCGATGCTCGGTGTGGTGGCGTTGTTGTTGACGCTGGAGCGCTATGGTCGGCGCCGCCAGCGCTATGCCAGCGTGCTGCGGCCGCGCCCGTTGCAGCCGCAGCAGCTGCGTGGTGCTCAAGCCTTGCTCGCATTGCTGCTGGGGCTGCTGCCGGTGCTGTTGGGCTTTGTGGTGCCGGCGGCCTATCTGCTCTGGGAGGCTGCGGAGCGCCTGCAGGGTGCCGGTATCTCGCCGCAGCTGCTGGTCGCGCTGTGGAACACGCTGAGAGTTGCGTTGTTGGCGACGCTTGCGGCAATGGCGCTGGGTCTGCTGGTGGCTTGGGCGCTGCGGTTGGCGCAGGCGCGGCGGCGCCAGGGCCTGCCCATGGCCAATAGCCGCACTGCCACGCTGGGCTACGCGATCCCCGGCACGGTGCTGGCGATTGGCTTGTTGCTGCCGTTGGGTGGACTGGATGCCATGGCCAGCCGATTGCTGGTGCTGCTCGGTGGTCAGCCACAGATGTTGTTGATGGGTTCGGTGGCCGTGTTGGTGCTGGCGTATACGCTGCGCTTTCTTGCGGTGTCGGTGGGTGGGATTGAATCGGGGCTTGCGCGGATTCCGCTGTCGCTGGATCAGGCCGCTGCCAATCTGGGCGAAGGTGCGGCGGGTATGCTGCGACGCGTGCATTTGCCGCTATTGCGCCCGGCCTTGGCCGCTGCGGCATTGCTGGTGTTCGTCGACACGATGAAGGAGCTGCCCGCCACTTTGGTGCTGCGGCCTATGAATTTCGAAACGCTTGCTACCTGGTTGTATGCCGAGGCCGCACGCGGGACGTACGAAGAAGGCGCGGTAGCCGCCTTGTTGATTGTCGTCAGTGGCTTGCCGCCGGTGATCCTGTTGGCGCGTGCAGGCGCGGCGTATGGAGTTGAAGATGCACGTTGACGCACAACTGGTACTGGACGGCTTGCATATTGGCTATCCCGTCGCGAGCGGTTTCAAGCCCGTGGTTGAGGGCTTGTCGTTGCAGCTCGGCCGCGGCGAGATCGGCTGCCTGCTCGGCGCTTCCGGCTGCGGCAAGACCACGGTGCTGCGTAGCATTGCCGGCTTTGAGCCGCTGCAGCAGGGCAGCATCGTGCTGGCCGGGCGGGAGCTGGCTACGCCGCAGCAGGCGCTTCCGGCCGAGCAGCGTCGGGTTGGGATGATGTTCCAGGACTACGCGCTGTTCCCGCATCTGGATGTGGCGGCGAACATCGGCTTTGGTCTACGCGGCTTGCAGCGTACTCAGCGCAAAGCCCGGGTGCAGGCCTTGTTGCAATACGTGGGCTTGCCAGGTCTGGAGCAGCGCTACCCGCATGAACTATCGGGCGGACAGCAGCAGCGCGTGGCCTTGGCGCGTGCCTTGGCGCCGGCGCCGGACCTGTTGCTGCTGGACGAGCCGTTCTCGAATCTGGATGTGGACACCCGTCAGCGCCTTGCCGGCGAACTGCGTGACCTGCTCAAGGCGGCCGGCACCACGGTGCTGATGGTGACCCATGACCAGAGTGAGGCCTTCGCCATGGCCGACCGCATCGGCGTCATGCACGAGGGCCGCTTGCTGCAATGGAGCAGCGCCCAGGCGCTGTATCAGACTCCGTCGGATCCGTTCGTGGCCGGCTTCATTGGCCGTGGCGCGGTGATCCAGGCTACGCAGCTCGGGATTGGTGGGGGCGGGCGGGTGCTGGTGCGACCGCAGAGCCTGCTGCCGGACCCCGCCGCGCCATTGCGCGCGCGGGTCGAGGCCGTGGTGTTTCGCGGACCGGGCAGTAGTGGCTGGGTGCGCCTGGCCGGTGGCGAGCGGCTGGAGCTGGATTTCGGCCCCGGCCAGCTGCCTGAAATTGGCGCCGAGATCGGCCTGGTCTGGCACGATCCAGCGCCGGTCCGCTTCGCTGACTGACTATTCCGACTGACCGTTCCGGCCGAAAGTTCGCCCTGCTGGCCCATATCCGCGACAATTGGCGCAACTGACGCCTCAATGCTTCCATGTCCAGATTGCAGTTCAAGCTCCAGAACACCGATGGTCGCGCCCGCCGTGGCCAGCTGTCCTTCCCGCGCGGCACCGTGCAGACCCCGGCCTTCATGCCGGTCGGCACCTACGGCACGGTCAAGGGCGTGCTGCCTGAACAGGTGCGCGCGCTCGGTGCCGAGATCATCCTCGGCAACACCTTCCATCTGTACCTGCGCCCGGGCCTGGATGTCATCGCCGACCATGGTGGTCTGCATGGCTTCTGCCAGTGGAATGGCCCGATCCTGACCGATTCGGGTGGTTTCCAGGTGTTTTCGCTGGCGCATCGCCGCAAGATCACCGAAGAAGGCGTCACCTTTGCCTCGCCGACCGACGGCGCCCGGGTCTTCCTGGGCCCGGAAGAGAGCATGAAGATCCAGAAGGTGCTGGATTCGGACATCGTCATGATCTTCGACGAATGCACGCCGTACCCGGCCACCGAGCCGGTGGCGCGCAAGTCGATGGAGCTCAGCCTGCGCTGGGCCCAGCGCAGCCGCAACGCGCATGACGCCATGGGCAATGATGCAGCGCTGTTCGGCATCGTCCAGGGTGGGGTGCATACCGACTTGCGCAGCCGCTCGGCCGAAGGGCTGCAGCAGATTGGCTTTGATGGCTATGCGATCGGCGGCCTGGCAGTGGGCGAGCCCGAGCACGAGCGCAACGCCATGCTCGACCACATGCATCCGATCCTGCCGGCCGACCGCCCGCGCTACCTGATGGGTGTTGGCCGTCCGGAGGACCTGGTCGAAGGCGTGGCGCGTGGCGTGGACATGTTCGACTGCGTCATGCCCACCCGTAATGCCCGTAACGGCCACTTTTTCACCTCGTTCGGCACGGTTCGCATCCGTAACGCCCGTTACGAGCGCGATATGGACGTGATCGAGCCGGGTTGCGGCTGCCACGCCTGCACCGGCGGCTATACGCGTTCCTACCTGCGTCACCTGGACCGCTGCAACGAGATGCTGGCGCCGATGCTGGGCACCCTGCATAACCTGTTCTATTACGAAAAGCTGATGGCCGACATGCGTGCGGCCATTGAGGCGGGAACCTTCCTGGCCTTCCGCGAGTCCTTCTATGCAGCCCGGGGCCTGAACGTCCCGGCGTTGTCGGGGGAGTAGCGGTCTTCACACGGTCCGGGACGCGCTCCCGGACGCGTGGCATACTTCACGGCTGACCCCCGTTTCGCGGTAACTGCTGCAGGCCATCCGGCCTGCATGGGTGCCGCCCAACATCAAGGATTACAAAATGACTCTCATGGCTATCCTGCTCCCCGTCGCCCAGGCCGCTCCGGCCGCACCGGGCATGGGCACCTTCCTGCTGCCCATCGCGCTGATCGCAGTGATGTACTTCCTGATGATCCGCCCGCAGATGAAGCGCCAGAAGGAACACAAGGCAATGCTGGAGAAGATCGCCAAGGGTGACGAAGTGCTGACCTCCGGCGGCATCGCTGGCGTGGTCACCGACATCGGCGACAACTTCATCACCGTGGAAGTGGCCGACAACGTCCGCATCCGCGTACAGAAGGGCTCGGTCGGCAACGTCCTGCCCAAGGGCACGCTGAAGTCCGCTGCCTGAGACTGATCCCTTTCCGTCACGTCGTGACGCCGCACCGGCGTCACGCAGGATCCTGCAATGCTTGAATTTCCGCGCTGGAAGTACTTCCTGATTCTGATCGTTCTGGCGGTCAGCGCGCTGTACGCGCTGCCCAACATCTACCAGAAGGATCCGTCCGTTCAGATCACCGCCAACCGTGGTGGGCAAATTGATGATGCGCTGCAAGAGCGCGTCAGCAAGGCACTGAGCGAGGCCGGTGTTACCGCCAAGTCGGTGGAGAAGGAGGGCGAGAACAATCTGATCGTCCGTCTGACTTCGCTGGACGCCCAGTCGCGCGCCAATGAGGTGCTGCGTGAGACGGCCGGCGAGAACTACACCGTCGCCCTGAACCTGGCTTCGACCGTTCCGGATTGGCTGGCCAATCTCGGTGGCAAGCCAATGGTGCTGGGTCTGGATCTGGTTGGCGGCGTGCACTTCGCATTGCAGGTGGACCAGAAGGCTGCGGTGGACAAGCGCTTCGAAGCCTTCACCGAAGACGTGCGTACCACCCTGCGTGACAACCGCGTCTCCTACCGTTCGGTTGAGCGTCGTGGCGAAAGCGATATCGCCATCGCCCTGACCAACGCGGCCGATGCCGACAAGGCACGTGCGGCGCTGGCCAAGGCGCAGCCGACTTTCAGCTACTCGGTCAGTGGTGATCGCATCACCGCAACCGTGCCGCAGGCAGAAATGCTGCAGATCGCCTCCGGCGCCATCGAGCAGAACCTGACCACCCTGCGTAACCGCGTCAACGAACTGGGCGTGGCCGAGCCGATCATCCAGCGTCAGGGCGAAGACCGCATCGTGGTCGAGCTGCCGGGCGTGCAGGACACGGCTGAAGCCAAGCGCATGATCGGTGCCACCGCGACGCTGGAATACCGCGCCGTGGTCGATGGCAATGCCGAAGATGCCGCCAGCACTGGCCGCATCCCGCCGGAAGCCAAGCTCTACCGCGACCGCGCCGGTCGCCCGGTGCTGTTGAACAAGCGCACCATCGTCACCGGTGACCAGATGGTCAAGGCTGCAACCTCCACTGACCAGAACGGCTTGCCGTCGGTCAGCGTGACGCTGAACAGCGTCGGTGGCCAGCGCATGTTTGATTTCACCAGCGCCAATGTCGGCAAGCCGATGGCTGTGGTCTACACCGAGCGGATTCCGCAGGTGACCATGGTCAATGGTGTGGAGCAGCGCAGCTTCCGGGTCAAGGAAGAAGTGATCTCCGTCGCCAACATCAACGGTGTGTTCGGCAAGGAATTCCAGACCACCGGTCTGGAGAAGACCGAAGCCGACGGCCTGGCCAAGCTGCTGCGTGCCGGCTCGCTGGCTGCGCCGATGGACTTCGTCGAGGAATACGTGATCGGCCCGAGCCTGGGTAAAGAGAACGTGGACCGCGGCGTCAAGGCTGTGGTGTTCTCGTTCATTTTCACCCTGGTGTTCTTCGCCATCTACTACCGCATGTTCGGCGTGATCACCTCGGTGGCACTGCTGTTCAACCTGCTGATCGTGGTGGCGGTGATGTCGATGTTCGGCGCGACCATGACCTTGCCGGGCTTTGCCGGTCTGGCCTTGTCGGTCGGCTTGTCGGTCGACGCCAACGTGCTGATCAACGAACGTATCCGTGAAGAGTTGCGACTGGGCATGCCGGCCAAGAAGGCGATCGCGGAGGGCTACGAGCGCGCCTCGGGCACCATCCTCGACGCCAACCTGACGGGCCTGATCGTCGGTGTGGCGCTGTACGCGTTCGGTACCGGCCCGCTGAAGGGTTTCGCGCTGACCATGATCATCGGTATTTTCGCCTCCATGTTCACTGCGATCACCGTATCGCGTGCGCTGGCGACGCTGATCTACGCCAAGCGCAAGAAGCTGACCTCCGTGGCCATCTGACGCAAACCTCTTCGCAGAAGCCCGCACCTGACCGGTGCGGGTTTTCCAAGGAACTCCTTGCATGAAACTGTTTCCACTTCACATCGTTCCGAACGACACCAACATCGACTTCATGAGTCACCGCAAGCCGGTGCTCGCGATCATGGTGGTGTTGTTGCTGGCCTCGTTCGCCATCATCGGCTTCAAGGGCTTCAACTACGCCCTCGAGTTCACCGGTGGCACGGTGGTGCGTACCCACTTTGAAAAGAGCATCGACGCCGACACGGTGCGTGAGCGTCTGGAAAAGGCCGGCTTCGACAATGCCCAGGTGCAGAGCGTCGGTGGCGGCAATGACCTGATGATCCGCCTGCCGCCAGAAGGTGAGCACAACAATGCTGCCGATGCCGCGCAGCAGGTTGCCGAGAAAGTTCGCGTTGCGGTGACCGCGGCGGACAACGTCGCTACCGTGCAGCCGGGCGAGTTCGTCGGTCCGCAGGTCGGCAAGGACCTGGCGATGAACGGCATTTACGCCACGCTGTTCATGGTCATCGGCTTCCTGATCTACATCGCCGCCCGCTTCGAATGGAAATTCGCCATCGTCGCCAGCGTCACCGCGTTCTTCGACCTGATCCTGACCATCGCCTACATGTCGCTGGTTGGCCGCGAGTTCGACCTGACTGTGTTGGCCGGTATGTTGTCGGTTATGGGTTTTGCCATCAACGACATCATCGTGGTGTTCGACCGTGTGCGCGAAAACTTCCGCAGCCTGCGCGTGGAGCCGCTGGAAGTGCTGAACCGCTCGATCAACCAGACGCTGTCGCGTACGGTCATCACCGCGGTGCTGTTCTTCCTGTCCGCACTGGCGCTGTACATGTTCGGTGGCGAGTCGATGGAAGGCCTGGCCGAAACCCACATGGTCGGCGCCGTGATCGTGGTCATCTCCTCGATCATCGTCGCCGTGCCGCTGCTGAGTATCGGTCCGTTCAAGGTCACCAAGCAGGATCTGCTGCCCAAGGCCAAGGACGAGGAAGAGCTGGCCCGTCGTCCCTGACGGAATCGCACTGCCTCGCCGAAAAGCCGCGCCCTGCGCGGCTTTTCTTTTGCCCGCGATAAGGGCGAGGGCAGGCTGGTCCATGCGGTGGCGTCGGTTGTTTTCGATGCGGCGGCGCACTACGATCCTCCCGGTTCAGCGCGCAAACTGCTTGTGCTGCTGTCTTCTGTTTAGCCAACCGAGGTTTTCATGGTCATCAAACCGCGTGTGCGCGGCTTCATCTGCGTCACCACCCATCCGACTGGTTGCGATGCGGCGGTCAAGGAACAGATCGATTACATCAAGGCCCAGCCCAAGCTGGCCAATGGCCCGAAGAAGGTGCTGGTACTCGGTGCGTCCACCGGTTATGGCCTGGCCGCGCGCATCAAGGCTGCGTTTGGCAGCGATGCCGCCACCCTGGGCGTGTTCTTCGAGCGTCCTGGCAGCGAGACCAAGCCGGCTACGGCGGGCTGGTACAACACCGCCGCGTTCGAGAAGTACGCACACCAGGCTGGCCTGTATGCGCGCAGCGTCAATGGTGATGCATTCTCCGACGAGGTGAAGCAGAAGGTCATCGAGATCATCAAGGCCGATCTGGGTCAGGTCGATCAGGTGGTTTACAGCCTCGCCGCTCCGCGCCGCAAGCACCCCAAGACCGGCGAGATCATCAGCTCGACGCTCAAGCCGATCGGCGCGCCGATCACCTTGCGTGGTCTGGATACCGACAAGGAAGTGCTGACCGAAACCACGCTGCAGCCGGCAACGGCCGAGGAAATCGCCGGCACCGTGCAGGTCATGGGTGGCGAAGACTGGCAGATGTGGATCGACGCCCTGCTTGAAGCCGGCGTGCTGGCACCGGGTGCCACCACCACCGCGTTCACCTATGTGGGCGAAGAGATCACCCAGGCCATTTACTGGAACGGTTCGATCGGCGCAGCCAAGAAGGACCTGGACAACAAGGTGCTGGCCATCCGCGACAAGCTGCAGAATCTTGGTGGCGATGCACGTGTGTCGGTGCTGAAGGCCGTTGTGACCCAGGCCAGCTCGGCAATCCCGACCATGCCGCTGTATCTGTCGCTGCTGTTCAAGGTGATGAAAGAGCAGGGCACGCACGAGGGTTGCATCGAACAGCTCGATACCCTGTACGACATTCTGTACAACGGCCCGCAGGGCGGCACCAACGCGGCCGAGCATATCCGCCAGCAGCTGCAGGATGCGCAGGGCCGTGAGATCGCGCTGGTGGACGGCGAAGGCCGTCTGCGTGCGGACTACAAGGAAATGGCGCCGGAAGTGCAAAGCAAGGTGCTGGAGCTGTGGCCGCAGGTGACCAATGAGAACCTGTACGAGATCAGCGACCTGGCCGGTTACAAGGCTGACTTCCTGCGCCTGTTCGGGTTCGGCATCGACGGCGTGGATTACGAAGCCGATGTGAATCCGGATGTGGCTATTCCGGGAATTGTTGAAGTCTGAGTTTTTGGCTTTTTAGTTGTGAGAAGGCCGCGCTTTGCGCGGCCTTCTTTTTTAGCTTTTCTAGCTAGAAGCTTCCCCTCACCCCAACCCCTCTCCCGCGCGCGGGAGAGGGGCTCCGATAGGGTCGGCTGCTAGTGCACCGCAAGCCCAGGCATTGCTAGCCCCTCTCCCGCTTGCGGGAGAGGGGTTGGGGTGAGGGCAGCTTCTAGCGCAGGGCGCCAGAACGCAGTTCAATCACCCATCAACCAAACTCAAAATCCATCTGAGCCGTCGGCGGGCCGACAAAATCACCTTCCACATAATCAACGCCAGCACTGAACAACAAGCTCATCGTCGAGGCATCCGCCACAAACTCGGCGATGGTCAAAATGCCAGCAGACTGCGCCTTGGTGGTGATTTCCTGGGTCTTTTCCAACTGCTCCTTGGCAAGTGTCGGGTCAGCAGTGAACGCGCTGTCCAGCTTGAGGAAGCCCGGCTGGAAATGCGCCAGCAGCTGGAACGAATCCAGTCCCGAACCAAACTGCTCCAAACCAACCTTGCAGCCCAGCTTGGTGACGTCACCCAGGAACTGCTGGGCATTGCGCAGGTGGGTAAACACTTTGGCCTCGGGAATCTGCAGCCACAGCTGCGCGCCTTCAACGCCTTCGGCCTGCAAGCCATTGCGAATCACTGTCAGCAGCTCAGGATCGGAGAACGACTCGGGTGTGATGCGGACCATCAGATGGGTGCGATGGCCGGCACGGCGGCGCTCGCCCAGCGCGCGGATGGCGTTGGCCACCACCCAGCGGTTGATCGGCGCCAGCAGCTCATGTTCCTGCGCGATCGGCAGGAAGGTGGCTGGGCCAATCATCTCGCCATTGTTTTCCATTTGCAGCGAGGTGTCATACAGCTGGATCGGCTCGCCCATCAGGTTCAACACCGGACGGAAACGCAGATGGAAGCCATCACCGGCCACCGCCTCGCGGATGCGCTGGACCCAGCTTTGGATGCGTTCTTCTTCGACACGGTCGGCCGCGCCCGGGTCGAATACCTTGAACGTATTGCCACCCAGCTCGATCGCAGCGCGCGCGCAGTCATTGGCACGGTTCAATACCTGGCCGACGCTGGCAATCTTCTCGCCTACCTGTACGCCGCCAATGCTGACGGTGACGGTTGCCGAGCGCTCGCCGATGCTGAATACCGACGAGGCAAAGGCGCTGCGCACGCGTTCGGCCATCTGCGACGTGTGTGCGTAATCGCCTTCGGTCAGCAGGGCGAAGTTGTGTTCGCCGAAGCGCGCCAGCTGCGCGTCTTCGCCGATGGCCTGGGCCAGCTTCTGGCCGAGGGCGGCAATCAGCGCATCGGCCGAATCCAGGCCGATATCGGGCAGCAGGCGCGAATAGTGATCGGGTTCGACCAGCAGGAAGCCGTACTGGCCATCGCTGCGGCCCACCTGGGCCACGGCCTTCTCCAGCTGCACCATGAAGGTCGGGCGGTTGAGCAGGCCGGTGACCTGGTCACGCTGGCGCAGGGCTTCCACTTCGCGTGCCAGTTCCGGGTCAAACTCTTCGCGGCGGCGGAACACGATCTGGAAGCAGCTCTCGTCCTCGTAGGTCGCGGCGGTGAACTCCATCGTCGCCGGGAACGTGTCGCCGTCCTGGTTGCGTGCGTGCACCTCGTATTGCGGTGGCGGTGCTTCGCCCTTGCTCAGGGATTTGAGCAGCTGCTTGAAGTTCTCCACATGCTGCGGTGCCACCATGTCCAGCAGCGAGATGCCCTCCACATCCTCGAACGACTCGAATCCGAACATGTCCAGATAGGCTTCGTTGGCGCGGATGTGCATCCCTTCATGGATATAGGCGATGGGATCACGCGAGGACGAGATCAGTGCATCACAGCGGCGCTCGGTCTCGCGCATCTGTGCTTCGATCCGGCGCAGGCCGCGACGTGCCTGCAGGTCGGTCCATTCGGTCTGCACCACCGACAACAGATGATCCGGTTGCTGGCGCAGTGCGATGGCGCGGATGCCATTGGCGGCCGAGTCCAGCAGCATCTGTGCATCGATGCTGTCGCTCAGCAGGATCATCGGGATGTCCTTGCCGCTGGCCGCGACCTGCTGGGTCAGCAGCGACTGCGGGATGACGTAAGAGTTGGCCGCCAGCACCAGATCGATGGGCTGGCCCAGCGCCTGGTTCAGCTCGTCGGGGCTTTGCGGCCGCGACGGGCGTACTGCGATGCCGCTGTTGCGCAAGGTGCTGACGATGGCCTCGGCGTTTTCGGCACTGTCGTCAACGATCAGCAAGCGCAAGGTGATGTCTTTGGCGTTCTGCATTCAGGACTCCCGGGGGACGGGGTTTAATACACGATGCACGGCGCTGGCGTCTATGCGCAGATCGCTTGCCTGTGACGTACTCCCGTGAGTGTAGTCTCAAGGCCGGCTTCAGGCCGTCGTCGCCACCGGCCGCAGCGCATATCAGCAGGTGCTGCACCCGGCCGTGTGAGGGTACTTATGACTCGATGGATCCGTTTGCTGAATCCGCTTACACGGCCATGCCGGCGGCGCGCCCGGAGGCCCAGGCCCATTGGAAGTTGTAGCCGCCCAGCCAACCGGTCACATCCAGTACCTCGCCGACAAAGTGCAGGCCCGGCACCAGCTGCGATTCCATCGTCGATGACGACACCTTGCGGGTATCCACGCCGCCCAACGTGACCTCGGCGGTGCGGTAGCCCTCGGTGCCGCTGGCCACCAACGGGAAGTCGGACAGCAGGCTGGCGGCGGCCTTGAGCTCGGGCTCGTCCATCTGCCGCATCGGTTTGTCCTTCAGCCATTGCTCGCACAGGCGCAGGGCCAGCCGCCGCGGCATGACTTCGGACAGCACGGTGCGCAGCTCGGAGGCACCGCGCTCGCGCTTCATCTGCCGCAGCCATTCAGCTGCATCGTGATCGGGCAGCAGGTCCAGCCGCAGGTCATTGCCTGGCTGCCAGTACGAGGAGATCTGCAGGATCGCCGGGCCGCTGACGCCGCGGTGGGTGATCAACATGGAGTTGCGGAAGCTCTGGCCGTTGCAGCGCGCCTCCACCGGCAGGGCAACGCCGCTGAGCTCGGCAAAGCGCTGCTGGTGGGTACCGCTCAGGGTCAGCGGTACCAGGCCGGCGCGGGTTGGCAGCAGCTCATGGCCGAAGTTGCGCGCCACCTCGTAGCCGAAGCCGCTGGCGCCCATGCTCGGGATCGACAGGCCGCCGGTTGCGATCACCACTGAAGCGCTGTGGAACTGGCCCTGCGCGGTACGCACATGGAAGCCATCGGCACCACGCTCGATCTGCTGCACGCCGCAGTCGGTGCGGATCTGCACGCCTGCGTCGGAACATTCGTCCAGCAGCATCTTTACGATCTGCTTGGACGAGATATCGCAGAACAACTGACCCAGCTCCTTCTCGTGATAGGCGATGCCGTGGCGCTCGACCATCTCGATGAAATCGGCTGGCGTATAGCGCGCCAGCGCCGATTTGCAGAAATGCGGGTTGTTCGAAATGAAGTTCGCTGCGGTGGTGCCGGTATTGGTGAAGTTGCAGCGGCCACCGCCGGACATCAGGATCTTCTTGCCAACCTTGTTGGCATGATCGATCACCTGCACGATACGGCCGCGCTGGCCGGCGGTGAGCGCACACATCAGCCCGGCCGCGCCTGCGCCGATCACCAGTACGTCGCAGCGGATTACCTTGTCTGCCACCACTGCTTACTCCGCCGGACGCTTGCGCCAGACCGGGATCACGTCCAGCTGGATCTGATCATTGAGGATCTGCACCTCGCCATCCTGGATCAGCACGCTGAAGCGCATTGCCCGCTGCACCAGCTCACCCCAGCGTTCGACAAACGCGGACGGCAGATCGACCACCGACAGGTTGTTGAAACGGGTCAGGTGCTTGCCCTGTTTCTGCCACCAGATATCGGAGGCATTGCCGCCGTAGTTGACGATCTGCACGCGGCGGCTGCGGTTGCAGGCCTTGCGCACGCGTGATTCGTCCGGGTGGCCCAGATCGATCCACTGCTCGATATCGCCGGTGTAGTCCTGCTGCCACAGGTCCGGCTCGTCCTCGCTGCTCAGGCCCTTGCCGAACTCCAGCCGGTCCTCTGCATTGAGGGCGAAGGCGAGCAGGCGCACCATTAGGCGCTCGTCGGTTTCGGAGGGATGCTGGGCCAGGGTCAGGTTATGGGTCGCATAGTAGCCGCGGTCCATGTCGCTGATCTGCAGCTCGGCCTTGCGGATGGTGGCGGTGAGGGCCATGGGAATACCGGGTACAAAGACCGCCCATCATAATGCCTGGCCCCTCAACGGACCCGTTTCAACGTGCCTGATCATGATCTGCCAAGCCGCCTGCAACTCGCGCCAGGCCCGTGGGCCAGCCTGTTGGAGGGTTTGTGCGCGCGCTTTCCGGCGATAAGTCAGGCGCAATGGTTGGACCGGTTTGCGCGGGGCAGGGTGCTGGGTGGCGACGGCCAGCCGCTGACGCCGGCGCAGCCGTGGCGGGCAGGGCAGGAGATCCAGTACTTCCGCGAGGTTGCTGACGAGCCGGAAGTGCCGTTTGCCGAGCAGATCCTGCATCAGGACGAGCATCTGCTGGTGGCTGACAAGCCGCATTTCCTGCCGGTCACCCCGGCCGGCCGCTTTGTGCGCCAGACCCTGCTTGCGCGTCTGATCGCCAGCACTGGCAATCGCGAGCTGGTGCCGCTGCACCGTATTGATCGCGGCACCGCCGGCTTGGTCTTGTTCTCCTGCAACCCGGATACGCGTGCTTCGTATCAACGGCTATTCGCCGAGCGACGCATCGACAAGAGCTATGAGGCCTTGGCCCCGGCCTTGCCAGCGCTGCAGTTCCCGCTGCTGCGAAGCAGCCGCATTGGCCGTGGCGAGCCGTTCTTCCGCATGGCTGAGCTGGCGGGCGAGGCCAATGCGCTGAGCCGGGTGGATGTCATCGAGCGGCGTGGTGATGTCTGGCGCTATTCGCTGGAGCCGGTGAGCGGGCGCAAGCACCAGTTGCGCGTGCATATGGCGGCGCTGGGTGCACCGATTCTAGGTGACGACTTCTACCCGCAAGTGATCGAACGCGCGCCGGATGACTATCGGCAGCCGCTGCAGTTGTTGGCGCGGCGCTTGACCTTCATCGACCCACTCAGCGGGGAGCCGCGCGAGTTCTGTAGTGCGCGTGAGCTGGTGTGAGTTTCAACGTCGCTGCGCCAGCCAACGGTCGAGCTGTGCGGCAAAGGCCTGGCGGTCGCGTGCGTGCAAGGTCGCCGGGCCGCCGGTCTGAACGCCGGCTCCGCGCAGTTCTTCCATGAAGTTGCGCACCGACAGCCGCTCGGCAATGGTGTTGGCGGTATAGAGCTCGCCGCGCGGGTTCAGTGCGACGGCATTCTTCTCCAGCACGCGTGCTGCCAGAGGAATGTCTTGAGTAACAACCAGATCACCTGCGCTCACCCGCTCAGCGATAGCGTCGTCGGCAACATCGGGTCCGCCCGGCACCTGCATGGCGCGGATGAAGCGCGAGGGTGGGGTGCGCAGCCATTGGTTGGCGACCAGCACGGTCTCGACCTTGGCCCGTTCGGCAGCACGGAACAGGATTTCCTTGATCACCACGGGGCAGGCATCGGCATCGACCCAGATCTGGGTGGCCGAACGGGTGGCGGAAACGGCGTCTTCAGGGCTCATGCCGCGCAGTCTATTGGATTTGCCGACTTTGCTGTTATCGAGCTATCGCCAGAAAATTGACTGATTTCAGCAACTTAATGGCCGAACTGAACCATATTGAATTTCTGAATGCGGTAAATATCGCTTTTTGGAACAAAGCGGCGTATCGTCCATCCCACTGTGCTTGCAAGGGTCACCGTGAATCGTGGCCTGATGCAGTTGATCTTCTTGATCGGCTCATCGATCCGCTTTACCAACGCCTGCAACTCAGTCTCGGCCCCGATACCCGGTGGCCGCGATTATTTCAACTTATGTTTCAGGAGTTAGTACATGTCTGATCGTCAGACCGGCACTGTCAAGTGGTTCAACGACGCTAAGGGCTTCGGCTTCATCACCCCGGAAAGCGGCCCGGACCTGTTCGTGCATTTCCGCGCCATCCAGGGCAACGGCTTCAAGTCGCTGCAGGAAGGCCAGAAGGTGACTTTCGTCGCCGTGCAGGGCCAGAAGGGTATGCAGGCTGACCAGGTGCAGGCGGTCTAATCGACCCCTTGCTACCGTAAGGTTGCTTGGAACGCCGGAAGCGAAAGCTTCCGGCGTTTTTGTTTGTGTTTTTTGTGCCGCGACGTCGTAGCGGAGTGATGCTGGGTTCCGCTGGCCTTGGTTAGGATGCGGTTTCGATTTCGATTGCACGGAGCCGGTGATGATCACGGTGCACCATCTGGAACAGTCGCGTTCGCAACGCGTGCTGTGGATGCTGGAAGAGCTTGGCCTGGACTACGAGCTGGTCAGCTACAAGCGTGACCCCAAGACCTGGCTGGCACCGCCGGAACTGCGCAAGGTGCATCCGCTGGGCAAGTCGCCGGTACTGCAGGACGACACGCTGATCCTGGCCGAATCCGGGGCCATCCTCGAGTACCTGGCTGACCGTTACGACCTGCAGCGCAGTCTGTCGCCGCAGCCCTTGCCGGTACAGGCGCCAGAGCGGCTGCAATATCACTATTGGATGCACTACGCCGAAGGCTCGGCGATGCCGCCGCTGGTGATGAGCCTGGTATTCGCGAAAGTACGCAAGGCGCCATTGCCATTCTTCGCCAAGCCGATTGCCCACAGCATCGTCGACAAGGTGATGAGGAGTTTCATCAGCCCGCAGCTGCGTCTGCACCTGAACTGGATGGAGCAGGCCCTGGCCAAATCCACCTGGTTCGCCGGAGAGCACTTCAGCGCGGCCGATATCCAGATGAGTTTCCCGATCCAGGCAGCGGCAGTCCGCGCCGGCCACATGACCGACTACCCGAAACTGCAGGCCTTCCTGGCACGTATCGTCGAACGACCTGCCTATCAGCGGGCCGAGCAGCGCGGCGGTACCTTGGATCTTATTGGCGGCGCTCGCTGAGCACGGCGGGCCGAGCTTGCAGCAGCGGCCGCCAGCCCCCACGTTGAGATGATGAACGACACGTCCCCGCAATTTGATAACCGCTTCCAGCGCGAGCTGCCCGGCGACCCCGAAACCGGCGCGCGCCGCCGCGAGGTGCTGGGCGCCGCGTGGTCGGCGGTAATGCCGACGCCGGTAGCCGCGCCGCGCTTGTTGGCGCACTCGGCCGATGTCGCAGCCCAGCTTGGCTTCGACCCGGCAACGATCGCAAGTCCGGAATTTTCCGAGGTATTCGGTGGCAACGCCTTGTTTGCCGGCATGCAGCCGTGGGCGGCCAACTACGGCGGCCATCAGTTCGGCCATTGGGCCGGGCAGCTCGGCGATGGCCGCGCCATCTCCTTGGGCGAGTTGCTGGCTGACGGCAAGCGCTGGGAGCTGCAGCTCAAAGGTGCTGGTCCGACCCCGTACTCGCGCGGAGCCGATGGCCGCGCGGTACTGCGCTCGTCGCTGCGTGAGTTCCTGTGCTCCGAAGCCATGCATCATCTCGGCGTGCCCACCACCCGTGCATTGAGCCTGGTCGGCACCGGCGATGCGGTGATGCGCGATATGTTCTACGACGGCCATCCGCAGGCCGAGCCTGGCGCGGTGGTGTGCCGGGTCGCGCCTTCGTTCATCCGCTTCGGCACATTCGAGCTGCCGTCGGCGCGCGGCGATGTCGCGCTGCTGCGGCAGTTGGTCGATTTCTGCATCGCCCGCGACTTCCCCGAGCTGCCGGGCAGTGGTGAGGCGCTGTACGCTGACTGGTTCGCGCAGGTCTGCACGCGCACCGCGGTGATGGTGGCGCAGTGGATGCGGGTCGGCTTCGTGCATGGGGTGATGAACACCGACAACATGTCCATTCTTGGTTTGACCCTGGATTACGGCCCTTACGGCTGGGTCGAGAACTACGATCCAGACTGGACGCCGAACACCACCGACGCGCAGGGCCGTCGCTACCGCTTTGGTACGCAGATGCAGGTGGCGTATTGGAATCTGGTGCGACTGGCGCAGGCGCTGTCGCCATTGTTTGCCGAGGTGGCACCGCTGCAGGCCGGATTGGATGGCTTCCGTGAACGCTACGAAGCCGAAGAGCGTGCTCACCTGGTCGCCAAGCTCGGCCTTGGCGAATTCCGCGACGGCGACGCCGAGCTGATGGCGCAATTCCAGCAACTGCTGCAGGAAGGCGAGATGGATATGTCGCTGGCGTTCCGCGCCTTGGCGGCCATTGATGTCAACGCCCCGGAGATAGCTCCGCTGGAGCAGGCCTTCTACTCGCCGACCGCCCGCGAGCAGGTGCTGCCGGCGCTGACCGCGTGGCTGCAGCGCTACGCGGCACGAGTGCGGGCCGCTGGGCAGCTGCCGCAGCAGCGTCGTGATGCCATGCAGGCAGCCAACCCCAAGTACGTGTTGCGTAACTGGCTGGCGCAGCAGGCCATCGACCGTGCCGAACAAGGCGATCTGGCCGGAATCACGGACTTGCTGGACGTGATGCGGCATCCTTACGACGAACAACCCGGGCGCGAGGCATTTGCCGGCAAGCGCCCGGAATGGGCGCGCGACCGCGCCGGCTGCTCGATGCTGTCGTGCAGCTCCTGAGCACTTTCTTCTTGAATGACTGATATGACCACCTCTGCCTACCCCGAATGGTCGCGCCCGATCCGCGACATCGCCGACTTCCCCAAGCCCGGCATCCTGTTCAAGGACATCATCCCGCTGCTGGGCGATGGCGCCTGCTTCCGTGCCGCCGTGCAGGCCATGGCCGAGCCGTGGCGTGACGCTGGCTTGCATGCGGTGCTGGGCGTGGAGGCACGGGGCTTCATTCTCGGCACCGCATTGGCCCTGGAGCTGGGCGTGGGCTTCGTGCCTGTGCGCAAGCCGGGCAAGCTGCCGGGTGCGACCTTGAAGCAGGAATACGCGCTGGAGTACGGCACCGATCGTATCGAAGTCAGTGTCGGCGCAACGCCGCCGGGGGCGCGCGTGCTGCTGGTCGATGACGTGCTGGCTACTGGCGGCACCTTGCTTGCGGCCCTGCAGCTGGCTGCGCAGCTTGAGGCGCAGGTTGTCGGTGGCGCGGTGCTGGTCGAGCTGGATGGACTTGGTGGCCGTGAGCGCTGGCCGGATGGTTTGCCGCTGACCGCTACACTGGTTTACTGAGCACCTGATCCAACCCCAAACCTGCGGAGTTCCGAATGCCGACGTTGAGTGAGCTGCTGTCTTCCTTCGATGTTGGACAAGGGCTGCTGCTCCCTGACAGTTGGCGCCAGGGGCGTACCGCCTACGGCGGCGTGCTCAGTGCGCTGGGTGTGGCCGCGGCGATGCAGAGCCATGCAGAACAGCTGCCGCCGCTGCGCTCGATGCAGGTGACCTTCATCGGCCCTGCGGCTGGCCTGCTGCGATTCGTACCGGCGGTGCTGCGTGAGGGCAAGTCGGTGGTGAATGTCGGTGTGGACGTATACTCCGACGACGCCTTGGCGGCACGCTTGTCGCTGGTGTTCGGCCGCGCCCGCGAAAGCGCGATTGCGCATGATTTCGCCGGCGAGCTGCCGGCCAAGGGGCCCGCCGCGTACCGCGATTTCGATTTGGCGGCGATGCCGTTTGCGCCCGCCTTTACCCGCAACTTCCAGATGCGTCCTGCCGGTGGCGCGATGCCGGTTTCGGCTGCAGAATTTCCCGAGTTGCTGACTTGGATCCGCCATCGGGATGCCGGTGGAGTAGATCCTGCCGTGGCTCTGATCGCGATGGGCGATGCGATGCCGCCGGCAGCATTCACCAGCTTCAGTGCGCCTGCGTCGATCAGCTCCATCACCTGGAACGTAGAGCTGCTTGAGCCTGCGCCGCATGGCGAATGGTTCCTGCTGCGTTCCTTCAGCCAGCATGCGCGTGATGGCTATTCGTCGCAGGACATGCAGGTCTGGGATGAGCAGGGTCGGGTGGTGATGCGTGGCCGTCAGAGCGTGGCGGTGTTTGCCTGATGCGCGCCGCGCGCTGGCTGGGTGGATTGTCGTTGCTGCTGGCGATGCTCGGCTGGAGCGCGTGGTTCGTCATCTGCAATGTGTATGAATTTTCACCAGCGCTGGACCCGGTGGCGTTTGCCAGTGGCTGGCTGCTGAGCGCTGTGCTGCTCTGGCGCGTATTCCGCCGTGCTGCGTGGCCCTTGTTTGCGCTGGCGACCTGCATTGGCGTTTACATCCTGCTGATCCATCGCGGAATGGGCGAGGGCACCGCGCTGGCGCTTTTTGTCGCGGCCAGCGTGGCGATTGTTGCCGCGGCATTTAGGGTCACGATGCGCGCTCGCGCTGCCTGAAGCAGGTTCAGCGCGTCAGCCGGATCTCCCCTTCGGCCAGCGCCTGCCGCAGGAATGCCAATACTGCCGGGCCGCTTTGCTGGTCGGCGCGGGCATAGCCTTTTGCAGTACCGCCAACCGGGATGTAAGGACCGGTGTCGCTGCGGAAGGTGGTGGGTTGCAGGAAGGGAGTGATCAGGTGACCGGCGTCCGAGTAGTACAGCAGGGTGTCTGGTTGTGGCGCAGTGCGACGTTGTAGGCGCTGCATCGCCAATGCAGCCATCTCGCCGGAAACACCGAGCTGATCGTCACCGCCTGCGACCAGTAGCAGTGGGCCGTTGATGCGTTCGATTGGCAGCATCGCCTGCTCCAACGCCGCAGCATGCGCGCCGGGCTGATTCCAGTTCAGCTTTTCCACATACGGCAGGAAGGGCAGGTCGCGGCCGCCAATACTTAGAGCGGGCTCATCAACCGCGCGGAAATCAGCCGGCGGCACATCACGGCGAATGCCACGGAACGGTGCGGGACTGCCCACCCACGACACCGCCGCCTGCAGACGTGGATCATGTGCTGCTGCCGCCATCGCCACGATGCCGCCCCAGGAGCCGCCCATCACGCCGACCCTGCCTGCAAAGGGCTGGGTGCGCAGCCAATCGACCGTGCTGCTGACCGGATCGATCGGTACGCGGATCAGATCCTTGGGCAGTCCGGGCATCCGGTAATAGGCAACAGCCACGGCGAGGAAACCGTTGGACGCTAACCAGGCGGCATACAGATTCGCGGTATCGATGCCGCCTTCGGCGCCGCCCAGGGTGATCACGACAGGATGTCGGCGGCCATCGTCCAGAGCTCCTGCAGGGTGATAGAGATTTCCCAGCACGCCGTGCAGTTGCAATGGCGTGGCAATGACGTCTGCCGCGTTGATCCGCCGTAGCAATGTCTGTTCACCGATCTGTTTGCCATCGACGAAAGCCTCCAATTGCATCGTTGCTGGCGCATGGCGCAGGCCGTCGGCTTCATGGCGCATGGGTAGTGGCGTGGGTCGGCCCTTGCCCGATTCCGGCCGCATCGACCAGAACAATCCCATCGCATCGACACCCGCGTAGCTGCCTGCCTCGGCGCCGGCAGTGGCGGTATCGGCGATGCCGTTGTGATCGGCACGGTAGTTGGCGTGTGCAAGCCAGCGGTTGCCGCTGCTGTCCTGCATGGAAAGCTGCAGCTTCACCGCTTGGCTTGGCAGCAGCCCGGCAACGCTGATCTGTACCGGTTGATCGGCTGGACCGTCCACGGGATGTACGCGCAGTTCGGCGGCGAGGGCGAGGGAGCTGTAGCTGAGCAGCAGCGGAAGCACTAGATGCTTGAGCATTGATGTTGTGAGCGAGAGGCGGCCTGCGATGTTGCCGCTGCCGCGACTGCGCCGGAACATGTTGATGCCGCCAATGGCGCAGGCGGTGCAGAGCTTGGCGTGAACCGTGCGCGATCAGTTGCGCTGATGCATCTTTGCTTCAAATGTCTCGCGATGAATCCGGCTCAGCGGCAGCTGGGTGCCATCGAGCAATTCCAGCGTCGCGTCACCATTGCGGCGCGGCAGTAGGCTGCGGACCCTTGCGCAATTGACGATAACCGCGCGCTGCACCTGCACGAAGCCGGCCGGCGCCAGCTGCTCGGCGAGGCGGCCGATGCTCTCGCGCAACAGGTGCACCTGCTTGCCGACATGCAGACAGGCATAGTGGCCGGCGCTGTCGATGTAGTCGATGTCGGTCGGTGACACGTAGTCACTGCGGCTGCCATTGCGGATGCAAAGTGGTGCCAGCGGATTGATGACCTCGCGTGATAGATGCCGACGTAGTCGGTCCAGCGCAATAGCGAGCCGACTCGCATCCAGTGGCTTGGGCAGATAGTCGATGGCGCCGAGCTCGTAGGAAGCCAGCGCGTGCTCGGCGTGGGCGGTGGTGAAGATGATGGCTGGTGCAGTGGCAGGCAAGCTGCGCGCTAGTTGCAGGCCATCTTCATCGGGCAGCTGGATGTCCAGCAGCAACAGGTCGATCTGCGTTTCCGCGAGCAGCGTGCGGGCCTGCGCGATGCTGGATGCCTCGCCGACTATCTGGATATCCGCATGGGCGCCCAATAGATGGCGCAGCTTGTCACGGGCCAAGGCAACATCGTCGACCAGTAGAGTGCGGATCATGCTGCCTGCTCGCTGGCGACAAGTGGTAGTTGGATGCGCACCTGATAGTGCGCACCATCGCGTTGCGCGTGGAGCGTGGCACGCTCGCCGTAGATCGCCAGCAGGCGTTCGCGGCTGGCTTGCAGGCCGATGCCCATGCCGGCTGCGGCGTCGCCAAGCGGGTTGCGGATCTGCAGGTAAAGCTGATCATCCCGCGACGCGAATTGCATGCTGATCGTGGCGTCGCCCGTACCCGCGGCGCTGGCGAAACGCACGGCGTTTTCCATCAATGGCTGCAACAGCAGGCTGGGAACGCGCGCCTCCCAAGCCTCGGTGCTGGCCTGCAACTGCACCTGTACGGGCTGTTGCAGCAGCAGTTGCTGCAGTTCGACGAAGGCCATGGCCTGCGCTACTTCGTCACGCAGGGCGACGAAGGGTTCGCTCTGCAGCAAATTGCGCAACAACTCCCCCAGCTGCGCCAACGCAGCATCGGCGCGCCCGGCATCGCGGTAACCCAGTGCGCCGATCGCATTGAGTGCGTTGAACAGGAAATGGTGATTCAGGCGTGCCCGCAATGCTTGCTCGCGCGCCTGAGCCAGCAGTTCGCCACGGCGGCGATAGCGGCGGATATAGGCCAGTGTCTGGCCGATGCCGACGACCCCGATGTAGGTGGGCAGCGCGAACAGACTGGTGGCGACAACCGCGTGCAGCCAGTTGTCCGGCAACACGCGAGGCAGCGCCAGTTGCGAGAGGTAGTAGCCGAACAGCCAGCCAATCAGTGACAGCGCCGGAATGATGCAGATACCGGCGGCCAGCAGCTTGCTCGTCGCCTTGGCGTCGTTGCCCATGCCCAGCGGCCAGCGCGCGCACAGTTGCCAAAGAACCGGTGTTGCCAGAAGCCAGGGACTGTAGATGCCGAGCAGGAACAGCAGTGATCGAGCCAGTGAGGCCAGTGTTGTGCTGCCTGCCGCAGGCCCGGTCAGCTGCACCGCTGGCAAGGTGACCAGGGTCAGCAGCAACCAGCCAGCACACACCGCACGCCACGGGAACGCCGTGGCATGCGTGTCTCCAGCAGAGCTGGAAATGCCGGAATCAGGCCGGGTAGACATTTGTGCGTGCAAGCGCCGGGCTGGGCCGGCGCCCGCTTACATCTTGCGAACGCGGAAACGCTTGCCCTTGATCTTGCCGGCTTCCAGCCGTGCCAAGGCCTTGCCAACCTGCTCACGGGCAATAGCCACGTAGGAGCGGGTGGGGAAGATATCGATCTTGCCGATCGCCTTGGCTGACAGCCCGGCATCGCCGGTCAGTGCACCGAGGATGTCGCCAGCGCGCAGCTTGTCGGTCTTGCCGCCATCAATGCGCAGGGTGGTCATCGCCGCTTGCGGCAGCTCTGCCGGACGCGCGGTTGCCAGCGGGGTCTTCTGCCAGTTCAGTGGCTTGCCCTGCTGCGCTTCCAGTGCATCGGCACGGCTGCGCTCGCGGCCTGCAACCAGACTCAGCGACAAGCCATTGCGACCGGCGCGGCCAGTACGACCAACGCGGTGCTGGTAGGTGTCGATGTCGGTCGGCAGCTCGTAGTTGACCACGGCAGCCAGGTCTTCCACGTCCAGGCCGCGTGCGGCCACGTCACTGGCGACCAGCACGTTGCAGCTGCGGTTGGAGAACTGCATCAGCACTTCGTCGCGGTCGCGCTGTTCCATGTCGCCATGCAGCGCCAACGCCGAGAAGCCGAACTGGCGCAGTGAGTTGGCCACTTCGTCCACGTCCTTGCGGGTGTTGCAGAACACCACTGCCGATTCCGGCGTATACCTCAGCAGCAAGCCGCCGAGTGCCTTCTGGCGGTTGGCCGGCTCGGTTTCGAAGAACAGTTGCTGGATGGCCGGTGCCTCGGCTTGGCCATCGATGGTCACTTCGACTGGCTCGTTGAGCAGGGCGCGGGCCAGTTCGCGGATCGCTTCCGGGAAGGTCGCCGAGAACAGCAGGCTCTGGCGGTCCTTGTGGGTGCGGCCGGCGATTTCGCGGATCGGCTCCTCGAAGCCCATGTCGAGCATGCGGTCGGCTTCATCCAGTACGAAGCTGCGGACCTGGCCCAGGTTCAATGCACGCTTGCGCGCCAGTTCCTGCACGCGGCCGGGGGTGCCGACCACGACCTGCGGGTCATGGGCTTCCAGCGAGGCTAGCTGCGGGCCCAGCGGCATGCCGCCGGTGAGGATCAGCAGCTTCAGGTTGGGGATGCCGGTGGCCAGCTTGCGCAGCTGCTTGCCGACCTGGTCGGCCAGTTCGCGGGTAGGGCACAGCACCAGCGCCTGGGTGCGGCTGACGGACAGGTCGAGCCGGTTGAGCAGGCCAAGGCCGAAGGCGGCGGTCTTGCCGCTGCCGGTCGGGGCCTGCGCGATCACGTCGCGCCCTTCCAGGATCGGCGGCAGGGCCAGCGCCTGTACCGGCGTCATCGAGGTATAGCCCAGCGCGTCGATGCCAGGAGCGAGTGCCGGCGACAGCGGCAGGGAAGAGAAGTCAGTCATGCCGTATTTTCGCAGAAGCCGGGCGGCGGCGCTTGCCATCCTGAATGGGTACCACCGGCGGCTTCATCTAGCGTCCGTGGGACGAACTCAATCCTTGCGATTGTTGCTGACGGGCTTGCTCTTGGGCGTGACGGTCTTGGCCCCGGTTGGGCGCTGGTAAACGAAGGGATAGGGCACGGCAGGTGTGTCCGGCAAGCCTGCACGCCACTGTTCGAGCGCGGTAGCCAACGCCTTGCCGTTCTTGAACTGCGGTTCGGAGGGGAGCTCGCCTTGCTCCTTCTCGCGGCGGCGGACGCTGCCTGCAGCCAGTGTGTAGGCGTGGGCGAAGTCATTGGTAGCGTTCAGGGCCTCGACCAGGAAGGCGCGGCCAAACCAGGTGGCGCTATCGGTATTGCCGCAGCCAAAGGAGGGGCGGTCCTTGCGCGCGGCAGTGATCACCATGCGCTGCGGAGACATGAGTGCCGGTACGAAGGCGCCCGAGAAACAGGCCGAGACCACGATCACCGCATTGCCGATCTGCGCTTCGTCCAGCATCCGCGCGAGCTGTGCCGGTGCCAGATAGTCTTCCTGGTCGCGGCCGGTGTGCAGGTAGACGCTGTTGTCATGCAGGCCGTGGCTGGTCAGGTAGAGGAATAGCACATCTTCATTCGGGTCCAGCTTTTGCCCGAGCCCGTTCAGCGCATGGCCGATGCTGTCGGCGGTAGCCAGAACCTGCGGCGGGCCGCCATGGCCAAGGGCGGGCCGGTTGACCAGGCTGACCATGCGGCCTTCGGCACCCCAGCGCTTGGTGGACAGCTCGCGCAGGTAGGCGACCTCATTGGTGAATACGTCTTCGTCGGTATCGCCGGCCACGCCCAGCACGTAGATATCGGTCACTCCGGGGCGCTGGGCGGGGAGGCTTGCCAATGCGGCGTCCAGCATCGAGAGCTGGCTGCCTTCAAGCTTGGGCGTGGTGGCCCGCCGCTCCGGTTCCTCCGCTGCGCCGGCGAATGCAGGCCAGGCCGCACAGGTTGCCAGTAATACGCTTGCGATGGCTTTGATCAGCCGGGGAGGGGAATGCTGCGAGCTGCTTTGGGCTGCCATTGCCGTAATCCATGACGGTGGGTATGGCGGCAAGGTCGTGCCGACCGTGCTGCATCCAGTGGCTGCCTGTAGGCAGCCTTGATGGCTATGGTGCCGGAGTTGAAGCCTGGATGCGTAGCAGGCGGCTTGCGGATGTCTGCAGCGCGCGCTGTGACTGGGTAAATTCCGTCAGGGCTGCTCCCTATCGGTCGGGTTGATGCTCAGTCCGCCTGTAACGACCAGCCATAGGCCAGTGCGGACTTCTTCCTGAGGTTCTCAAGCTGCTCGGCAGCATTGATGGCGCTGTTGGCGCGGTACACCAGGTCTTCCAGCCGGCACAGGATGCTGGCCTGTTCGTCATCGTCCGGCACCACCTCGACGATCCTGTCGACCAGTTGATGCATCTCCAGCAGTTTCTGCTTGCGCTCGTATTCGCCAAGCGAGGTGGCGTCCTGCACGACCTGCTGCGCCAGAACGTCGAAGTGATCGCGCAACTTCTCGTAGTCCATACAGCACCCGGAGCGATGGCGGACAGCCAAGAGTCTGCAATGGTGCTGTCGGGGATGCCCTTACATCAATGAGGGATACACCTTGTTGAGACTAGGATTTATCTGACAAGGCCGTATGTTGAAGAGGGCTGGAAGGGGGCCAAAGGGCGCTTGAATCGCCAATCAGGCGCGCGCCGATGTCGACGTGAGGTTCGTGTGGATGGGCTGATCTTGGGCGGCTTGTCTGGTCGGCCAAGATCGGTGCTGTCTTACGGTGTGATCGCGTAGATGTAGAAGTCGTTGTCCCGTGCCCACCCGAGACCCTCATAGAGTCTTTGCGCTGGAACGTTGTCCTTTGCGGTCTGCAGCTCAATCCGCCCAGCGCCAAGTTCCTTTGCAACAGAAACGGCAGCAATCATCAGTTCTCTGGCCACGCCCAGGCGGCGAGCGTCTGGAGATACAAACAGGTCGTAAAGAACGTAGCTCTTCGTAGCTCCAACGGAATCGAACAGCGGATAGAGTTGGGTGAAACCGAAAAGGTGGCCTTCGGAATCAGGGGCAACCAAGATAAGGGAGGATCCCTCCCGCAGGCGGGCACCAATGAATACCCGGGCCAGGCCGGGATCGGAAGGTTGACCATAGAACTGTCGGTATTGATCAAAGAGCGAGGCGACGGGCTCAATGTCAGCAGCAGTGGCAGGGCGAACGGAAATTCCCATTTTCTATTTCCTTGCGATTGGTTCCAATGGCTTCGAGCATGGCTGATGTGGTTGGGCTGGGTTGGTGACACAGCTGCTGCATAGCAATCGGACGATCATCAACATGAAGCAAGATCACTTCATGACGCGGCGCAATCCAGATTCAACCGCGCTGTAGGTGCTGTACACCATCGTAGATGGCAAGGGGCATTGGTTGGCCTGATCATGGAGTGCCTGAGGTAACATCCCCATTCCACACCATAGGGGGTGACCAGTGAAGTATGTGATTGCGGCACTATTGGCTGTACTGCTTTGCACGGGAGCTTCACGTCTAGACAGGCTGCTTTTGCGAAACAAGGAGCCTGCGCTTGTCATGGACTCAAACAGGACGCCGGATGATTTCATTGGCTGCTTCAACCCCAAGTTGTACGAACTTCTTCCTTCCATCCAGACGGTTAGGGATGGTGATTCAACAATTCTCGTCGCTTCGACACTAGGAAATCCAACTGTCGCGGTAGAGGTTTCGCCCAATGGCGCGGGATCAAGGGTTGCCTATCGACCTAGATTCAATACAGTGGGCTACGGAAAGTACAAAGAAGCCGTTGAATCTTGCCGCTAGTTAATAGCGCGCAATAATATCTGCCCCGCCTAGTGCGGGGCTTTTTACTGGGCGGGGCGTGACACTTAAAGCGGGTCAGGACGCGCAGGTCACCATTGCGATGGACGTGAGTAGGCACGTCAGCGGCATGTACAGCGACAACAGCGGAACGCTAAGCAGCTTCTCCTTCCTTGCCACTGCCTCCGGCTTTACGGGCATGGAGTGGCAGGATGGCTACCTTCGACTTTTGAAGTCCGCTGCACCGCTGGCCCTCGGCCACACCTGGGGTTTCGGAGATACGGTGATGTGGTGCGGTGCCAACGTTGGGGGCCACCAACTCGACCAGGGCCTGGGCGAGGGCAAGCGGCACTAAATCGGGGTGGACGCCCAAGGCCAACCGCTTTTCCTTGCAGTCGAAACGGTACTTCAGGTCCCAGCGCCGGCCGTCTTTGGGGGAAGTCTCCATGTCCACCGCCGTCGAACTACTGCTGTGTGCGGCTGGTGGGCTTGGCCTTCCGGATGGCCATATCGGTCAGTGGGGGCATGTGATTCGTCGTTGGGGGCAGGTGCCCCAAAATATGCCCCCACAGTCTCATGGTCTGCAACGCAACGAGGCGGACTGCGACGGAAACAAAAAAGGCCGGAAACCCGTGCTGCTATTGGGTTTCCGGCCTGATCGGGACCTTGACGGTCCAACTAATGGTGGAGGTGGGCGGAGCCATTTGCGCCCGTTTGCAACCCATTGAAAGTAAAAGAAATTCAGCTTTCAAAAGGTGCAAATTCTGATACCTCCGATGATACCCGGCATAGGGCTGAGGTGCAAAGCACAACTGCTTAGGAGCAGTTGTGCGCATTGCATTGGTGATGGTGATGTTGGCCGTTTGGCTTGGAGCGTCCGGTGAGGCCGTGGCGCAGGCAGGCTCAATTCCGCCCACCGGAACCAAACAGGGTTGGGAGCGCCAGCATCTGGGCGACCATGTCAGCGAACCCGGCGAGGCTTTACCGGACTTCCTCCGACGCACCGGGCGAGTGCTCCACGACTACACCCGCCAGAGCGGGAACGAGGCCTGTGGCGCGATTGCCAGCGACGGCCAGCGTTTTTCCCTGCGCCTCTACACAGATGGTGTGCCACACGGCTGTGCCATACGGACCAGCGAGGTGATGGACGGTTCTGCTTTCACCGGCGAAACCATCCACAGCCATCCTTGGCAGAAGGTGCTGACGATGACGCCGGCCGCAAGGGCGTGGAGCCATTTCTACAAGGATGGCAATGCCGGGGCTCCGACCCTGCGCAACGACGGAGCAGTAGGGTTCAGCAGAGCCGACCGCGCTAACGGAGACGGTTGGCTGATTGCTGGCGGGCAGTTGCTGCATCTGGTCAACGGAAAGACCGAGCGCCTTGGCCCGGTCTTCCTCTCCACGGAGTGATGTAGGTCGATGGCTTGACATTGCCTTGAGCTGCCTTAGATTTGGAACGTCGGCAGTTCACTGCCCTATGGGCAGCTTAGAAAATTAGAGAAATTGCTTTGCCCGCCGACACCCAAAGCCCTCGCTCAAACGGGGGCTTTGCTTTTTTGGCTTGGCGCGGCTTGGCCCGGTCTCCCTCTCCACGGAGTGAACCAATGGCCGTTTACTGGCATTGGAACTCGAAGGCTGACCAGTCCGATGCTCCCACGGTCTGCCAGTAGAACACCGAGCCAGCTCCGACCACATCACAGGCGCACTCTGTCGGCCAATTAACTGACCCGGTGCTTGGGGAGCCAAATCCAGGCATTGGTGTCAGCTTCTGTTTAAGTGCGGCGACGCAGGTCCGGCGCTCTGGCGTCAAAGTCTGTTCTTGAGGCCTCGCGAGGCCGCCCGAAAACGTCGCGTCATCGTTGGTATTAACGCTCTGCGTGCAGTGAAATTGGTCAGCGAGGAACTGCGACACCGAGCAGAACACGCCCCAGCCGTAAAGCCCACCGTCGCCCCAGGAAATCCACGATTTTCCGGTGTAGGTCGGATAGGTTCTTGCCGGAGGCGTGCAGGTGTTGGAGGTGGTAACCCAGCCACTGGATGCCGTGTAGGTGCCGCTCCAGCTCTCTGAGGTGCTCGACACCGGGGACCCGGTCGCCGCCGGGCAGGACCAGGACGTGGTGCGCGTGCCGTTCTCAACGCGGTTGCGTTGTTGCCAGTGCTGACCTGCATGCCCAGCCGGGCAACCCACGTTCTGGCTCTCTGCTGGCGCGGCGCGCGTCATTGCAACGCTGGTTGGCGGCGCAGACGTGCATGCGGGAGCACACATACTCGCTGCTGCCGGTAACCAGGCTGACCATGGTCCCGTCAGCGCGATTGGGCTTGCGAACGGGTCGGGGCATGAATACGTCGTAGTGCGGGTGCGGGTCTGCGGAAAAGAAGTGGCGCCACTGATGGTGAGAGTGCCTGAAGGACAAACGCCCGTTTGCGCCGCGCTTTCGCTCAACGGTAATGGCGCTGAGCAGGCGGGTGTGATGACGGGAGGGACAATAGGAGGAGTGACGGCGGGTGGCGCCGGTGGTGCGGTTGGAATTGGAGGTTGAGCGGCGATTGGCACGCATAGCGCCAGCGGAGACCAGCAAGCAGGAGCAGCTACCGAATTCCAAATAAACGAACACGTTTGACCCGCAGGTGTCGTTCCTGTGGCTGGAGTCGTGGGAGCCGCTGCGCAGCCAGGAGATGGAGCAGGTGGAGTAACAGTTACGGGCGGTGGCGCCACCACCGGCGCCGGTGGTGGCGGAGCTGATGTTGGAGGGGGCGGTTGCAGCGCAACGGGTGTGAGAACTTGCGCTGACAGGCCAGTAGCGCCGCCGTAGTATGTGAACGCGAGCCTTGCTGGATTCCTGCATCGTTGAGTAGCGGCCTGGATGTCCAAAATGGTCGGACGACCATTGTTGCCTCGATGAAAGACCGATGTGTCGTCTATTTCGAGGTCATACATGCCTCCACTCGCTGCAGCGGCTAGCTTTAGGCACGCACGCGTTGGAACCGCATGGTAAACAATCTTCAACCCTGCGTTGGGGCGGCCATCAATAGAGGTAGGCTCAAGAATAACGGGTTGCGCCCATCGGCTGGTTAGGCCAACGCCAGAGTTCATTGAAACGGGTGGAACGCGGTCGGCAATAGCCTGAGCGATTGTCAGTCCCGCATAGGAGCCGAGCGCTCCATACGTCATGTCTGCATTGCGTGCAATGGTGTGAATATTCGCTTGTTCCGCGCGAACATCTGTGTTGTTTGCCGATGACTGATAGATAGCGAAGGCAGCACCGGAAAGAAGTGTCATAGCACCCGTCGCCAACATCAGCTCGATCAATGAGATGCCACGTTGCGGATGTGGGCGGCTTGATGGCTTCATGGTTAGCGCTTCTTTGCGCGGGATGCTTCTCGCTCGGCTAGATGCATTCGCCCGCGCGTGCGCATCTCATTTCGTTGTTGAACGAAGGCCGGCTTTGAGATGTGCTCTCGATACCCAAGTAGTAGGCCAACAAGCTCAGCCTCATCCAGTGAATCAGCCCCAGCGGCGATGACCGCGCCGCCTAGGAGAATCTTGCGGTGCGCGTCTGCTTTGCGTTCACTCGCTCTTGTCTTTGCTTTTGATCTTTGCTCGGCCAGCATCTCCCGTGCTTTCAATTTTGCGAGACGCTCAGTGGCGGCGGTGATTTGTTCTTGTATAGAGCGTGTTGCCATTGTTGAGTTCTCCTAATGTCCTACACCTCATGCAAACAGAAAATCGGCTATTGGCAAGTCATTGACTTGTCATATTGCAATTCCCTGTCATCCTGAAATAGAGGGGCACAGGCGAGCGAGAGCGAGCCAGCCCCAGCGGGAAACGCGAGCGAAGCGAGCCCCGGTCTCTTGCCCGAAGCCGTCACGAATAGTGGCGGCAAGGATCAAAGCAAGAGCGCACTTATGGTTTCCCTGCGGGAAACCGTGCGCCGGGGCTCCGCCCCAGACCCCGGCCCGCTTCGCAGGCCGCCCCCGATGCTAGCCCCCTTGGGGGCGTCGCCAAAAACAAGAATAGGAGCAAGGACAAAAATCGAAATGGCCATTTATCACGCCACCGTCAAAGCCTTTTCGCGCGGCAAGGGTCATTCCTCTACTGCCGCTGCGGCGTATCGTGCGGGCATTGTGATTAATGACGAATTGACCGGTATCAAACACGACTACACAAGGCGCAGTGGCGTTGCCTCGGTTGATATGTTGGCCCCGCAAAATGCCCCCGAATGGGCGCGAGATCCGGTCGCCTGTTTCAATCGCTCGGAAATGGCCGAGACCCGGCTAAACGCCAGGACGGCGCGTGAGCTTGAAGTTGCTCTGCCTGCAGAACTGAACGAAGCGCAGCGTCGTGCGCTCGCGTGCGATTTGGGTCAGATGTTGGTTGACCGCTATCAGGTTGCGGTGCTTGTTGCAGTCCATGAGCCCGATAAGAAGGGAGATGAGCGCAATCACCATGTGCATCTCCTGATGACACCGCGTCAGATCGGTCCTGAAGGCCTGGGTGCACGTGCATGTGCTGAATTTGATGCGTGTGGTGGCGCAGGTCCGGAGGCTATCCGCATTCTTCGTGAAGCGGTTGCTGACCGTATCAATTCGCATCTGGAACGAGCACAGGTCGCTGAACGTGTCGATCATCGCAGTCTGGCTAAGCAAGCGCATGCCGCCGAAGCTGATGGCCATATTGGGTTCGCAGCCGTGTTGGCTCGTGAAGCCACCCAGCACGAGGGTAAGGCAGCAACCGCGATGCGTAGGAGGGGGGAAGATAGTGAGCGGGGCACGGTAAACAACCAAATCCAAGAAGCCAATCGCATTGAACTGCGTAACTACCTGGAACGCTTGGAGAAAGAGGGAAGGGTGATGGCGACGCCACACTCCCATATGCAAGAAGCAGCTCAACGTGAGAGGCTTGCAGCGGTTGGCAAAGAAGAGCGGCCACACCTCGGGCAGGTCGCGGTGGCGCCCCCACGAGCGCGAACAAGGCCAGTATCAGTAGCGCAGCGCGCAGGGCGAGTGGGGTCGGGCGCCTCGCGCTTTCCGCCAAGTCTCAAGCCAGCCTTGATGAAGGCGGCTAGCCGCCTTCGTAGCAAGATTGCGAATAAGCAAGCAGACGAGGCCATGGCTCGTTACGAAGCCGAAATAGAGCAGCTGGAGATGGAAGCGAGGCGGGTGTGGCTGGAGGGTATAGATGCCACCGTTCGGCAAAGCCTTTCGACGGTCGCCACGCTCTTTGACATGTCGAGCAGGGCGGGCGCCTACCCCCAGAGGGCGTCATATCGAAACGATATGCGCGAGCTTCACAGTTCATTGAAACAGGTGGCTCGTGACACCACTCGATGGGAGCGCAGGTTACAGGCCGAAGTTAAGGCAGACCTTTCACTCACGGAAGCCAAAATGAAACTGGAGACGTGGGAAAGGAAAAATCCCAAGCCGTCGCTCTGGAGCGGTAGCAGACGCGATTGGGCGCAGCGGCGTCGGAGTGGTGAAGAGCGCATTGAGCGGCGCAGGACGCGGCGCGATGCTGCGCGTCTAGCTACAGGCCCGGAAGCCCAGGTGAAGTATGCGGCGCAGGCAGTTGCGAGTGTAGAAGCTTTGGATAAGCTCGCAGCATCAATGCTGAAGCGCTATCCAATCACCGCTGATACAGCACAGCCGCACAAATCGCAGCGCCCTGGAGCGACCTCAGCGCGCACGCTTACGGAACAACTGAACGATAGCGATCTGCAGCAAAAGGATCAAAGAAGATCTCGCGGGCCTCGCGTCTGAAGCTGAAAAAAACAATGCCCCCGAACATTCTTCGGGGGCATTGACAGAATTGGCGTTGGCCTCATGCTGTTTTTTAGCGGCAGCTCGTTGATAACAGCAACGGCTGCGAGTAGGTAGAAAGCAGCTCTACACACCCAGGCATCGGCCCCAAGCAACAACATAGCCGACATCGGGAAGAGCGCAACCCCTCGCAACCCAGCTAGAAGCAATGGCTATCGCACGGAGGTCCGATTAGTTCGCGCCCGGTGGCAATCCGGGGCTATCCGTAGGACGCGGGTGGCGGCCTTAAACCGTGGAGGAATACGTCCACATCCGGCAGCATGGCTTCTGCGTCGCGGAGGTTCCAAGGCATGGGTTCCCTAGCTGGTCTTGGATTGTGTGCCCCGTCTCGGGTCGGCCATGTATGCGAAGGGCAAGATTGGATAGCGTCAGGCGACAGCCTGATCACGGGGCAAAGCCCATGGGAGAGACGCCAGTGCAGTGAATGCTGGTGGCAGGACCCCAGCCCCGGCGCCATGTCAGGCGTGAACCTGCCGCAGCTGTGTATTGACAGTGATCACAGTGCCGACGATGGTCCTCTGCCCAGGCAAGAGTAGACCGACCCGGCAAAGGTCCCCAGACTCGCTTATTGCGGGTTGGGGGAGACTTTGCCTCGGTCGGTCGGCGGTTAGAAGCAAAGACCGAGGCAAAACAGCGGGCCCATAGTGTCCTGAGTCAGCAGGAGGATGTGTCCTGAATCAGATGCCGTAGGTGGCCTTGTCGGTAAAAGAGCACTTGGAGTTCTTCAGCAGAAAAACGGAGCGCGCCGAGAATTTTCGGGCGCCGATGAATTTTTCAATGCTGGTTCAAAGAGATATCAGATCTGACCCCAGGGAAGGAAGAAGCGTCGCCCTACCTTCAGGCTGCGAATTCGAGCTTGCCAGTCACTGAGCTGCTTAATGAAGGTATCGACTGGATACGCAGAGTGCTTGCATGCTGCTATTGAATTTAGAAGCTCATTGTTAACTTCCATCAAAGAAACTCCGGCGCGCTTGTGCTTGAGAAGGAAGAGCTCGGATGCTATCAGTTGAAGCTCTTCACTCTTATCTGAACTGATGATCTGTGTGTTACTGGCATCGCCCATGTAGTTGATTGATCGAATAGCTCGAAGTGCTTCGTATTTCAGCGCATTGAACTTTGAGAGCTTGGCCATCAGCAAGCCCGAGTAGTATCCAGCGGCCGTGCCGGGAATCAATGCCATCAGGAGGTCGTAGGCGAGGCTTGCCATTAGGGTCTTCCTTGCTGGCACCTAGGCATAGCGTAGGAAGTCGCCAGGCCGTTCGGTGCGCGTCACTTGCTAGCGGGGGCGAGGCTTTTTAGAAGCGCCAGTGCTTCTTTCTGTTTTCGGGCATCAAGCTGTGTCAGCACCAAGATTGCCTCCGCAACCACGTCAGAGGCAGCAAGGAAGTAAGCGGCTGGGAGATCCAGAAGCTCCGCGAGCTTCTCAATGGTCTCCAGATCAGGCTTATGAAGGCCCCTCTCATACCTGCTGATGCGGGGCGCAGTGGTGTTTGGGTCATCCACTCCCATCAATAGTTCCCCTAGCTGGGCCTGAGTCCAGCCCTTGGCTGCGCGTGCGGCGCGGAGGCGTTGGCCAAGGGCAGTGGTTGTTGGTAGCGGCGCGGGCATTCGGGGCATCAAGAAAGGCATTGACTACCCGAAGTGTGCCCGCCTAAGCTTAACTGGTCATTTGCACTGAGCGCAAATGATTGCGCGAGAGCCTAGAGTTGCTCGGCTCATGGGAGTTCATCACATATGAGGGAGCTGAAATGAAGAAGGTCTGGATGGTTTCCGCAGCAGCCCTGCTGGCTGCTTGCTCGGGTGGGCCTGGTAGTAGCGATGTTGAGACGGCGCTGACCGCGTATTTCAGAGAGGCCACAGGAACGACGGTGACGTTTGAGCGGTTGAAGGTGGGCGAGTGTGTGCGAGGCGGCAGTCCCGGCTACGCGTGCAGTGTCACTGGAATTGCGCGGTATCAGCTGGGCACTCGCATTGAGCAACAGCAGCTTGTTGGCACCTTCGTTATCGACAAAGTTGGCGGCAACTGGACTGTCGTAGACCGTCGTTGACGCTGGTCCTCCCCAACCATCGCTAGGAAGCTCGTATGTGGACCTTGTTCAAGGCAGTCCGCTGGATCATCACCGGTCTTGCACTTTGGTGGCTGTGCGGTGTGGTGTTCGAAAAGGGCACGACGGCTGACGGGGCAGTCTTAGGCCTGATGCTGTTCGGGCAGTTGGTCTTCTGGCCGCTTGCGCTGCTGTGGGGCTTGCCGTGGCTGTTCCGTCGCCGAACTCCAAAACTGAAGAAGCATAGGCCTGAAGAGTTCGAGCCCACGGTATCCCATGATCACATTGCCTTGGACGTGGGCAGGGACACTATCTGGGTTCGGGACCCCATGAAGGGCGAGCGCTATCTGCGGCGGTCTGAAGTGCTCGCCATCCGCACTGGGGAATACAACTACAAAGGGGTAGTCACTCATCGCCTGGAAGTCCAGGTGCGGGACGTTGTTCACCCGCTCTGGCTGGTTCCTTTCGTGCGCCACTCTGACCGTTGGCTAAAGAGCACAGCGGTCAACGAGGCTGAGAGGGATGAGTGGTTCGCAAGGATAAAGGCCTGGCTATCTTGAGGGTAGCTCGCTCCTACTCCGATAGCCCAAAGACTAGTGGTTGGGGCGCGGCATCCCGGATCGCTGGGCAGCGACGCATTCTTGGGGCGTCATTGCTCGGCAATTCGCCGAGCTAAAGATCAAGTTCCGGTGCTCTCAAGGAGGTGCATAGGCTGGACAGCGTCAGGAATGGCGAGGCTGTCAGAGAAGAACATCGCCTCCGCGCCTTTATATCTGTCCTGTGCGCTATAGCTCAATCCGTAAACGATGCTTCTGAAATTCCTATACATTCCATGGATGGGCTCAGCATTGTCGTAGGAAACTATCCAGTTCTTACTTTTAAGTCTCGATACCCGCTTGGAGATCTTTACATGATCTTCATGCTTGTAGTGATGCAGGTAGAGGTCACTGCCTTTCACGTAGTAAGGAGGGTCTAAGTAAATTAGGCTTTTTGCGGGGAGTCTTGGGGAGACTAGGTCAATAAACTTGATGGCATCCAGTTGGTGGAATTCAATCCGATCTCGCACACGCGCTATCGCGTGAATGCGACGGATAAGGTCTGGCTTGTTGAATCGGGCGTCAAGCTTCCATTTGCCGGACTGTGATTTTCCACCAATCACCCCGGCCCCCAGAATTCCAGAACGATTTGTGCGGTTTAAAAAGAATGTGGAAAACCCGAGTTCCAAGTCGCCGTGCTCAGAAGTGTTGTTTTGAATATTCTTCTGGCGATGCCACTCCTCAATCGTGACGTTCGTGTTTTGAATGAGCGCGCAAATGCTATCGGTATTTTCCAGGATGGATCGCCAAAAGGCAGAGACGCCATCGCTAATATCGTTTATGTAAACTTTTTTGGCGTATTCTTGGAGGACTAGTTCCATGGCAACTGCAGCGCCGCCGGCATAAGGTTCGACATACGCACCATCAACTAGCTCGTTAGCTTCCATGATGCTCTTTACGTAGGGAGCTAGCTTGCCTTTACCGCCAGGATAACGCAGTGGTGTGTAAAATGATGGTCGTGGTTCGCTCTTCATTTCATCATGCCCAAATCTTAGTGAACGCTACCTGGACTTCTGACCAGCCGGAGCGCAGTTCGGAAGAGGTTGGCAGCGAATATTTGCTATGAATTATGCCATGCAGTCGATCAATGCTCAAAGCCTTATTTGGGTTCGATGCAAGGGCGCGGAATTCTTGGAGGTCGCGCTTCGTTGCGCCATTTTGCTGCAGATCTGCAGCCACGCTCTCTAGTTTCTGTTTTAGGCTCAGATCGCTGTTGTATTTGGGGACTTTATTTTCAGATCCGTAATGGTCCAGAGATAGTTCAAGGAATACTCTGAACGATGCCGCAATTGCCACTGGGTAGTTATCAAGCGGAAGCTTTCTCAGTTCCTTGCACATCTGCTGAAGTTTGTGATCATTGATGTTCAGCGGGCACTGAGAGTTGGGTGGGATGAGAGTTTTTCTGTCGATCAGAGACTTACTCTTGGAGCCTGCTCCAGATTTCGATGCTGCCTTTTTGCTTTGTGCCGAGAGCTGGTCGAGCGGCTCTAGTGTTCCCGTGCGCTTGTTGAGGTCGGGCAACGCTGATCCAAGTGAGTCTAGGTATTTGATTCGATCATCCTTCCCCTTGATCTTACTGACACGAACCTTCTTCAGCCCGATGTCCGATATTATTTTCTTGAGCGGCTTTATCAGTTCTGATTGCGGCAGGTCCGAAAGGAATTCGCCATTCTCAAATACAAGGCCGAGACGTTCGCGGACTTCAGGTGTTCCAAGCAAGCGATCCAAGTTTGTGATGGGGAAGCGCTCGAGAGCAGCATCCTCCTCATCTGAGAGTTTTCCTGCGGTGCGAACAAATTCCAGAACTTTGAGGGAATTTGTATGGCCTCGATAGCGGGCTGTCGCAATGCCGTCCCAATCCACTACACCTCTGCCGTCATTTGCGCCTGTATGAATAGCTTCAATCCAGTGCCTTGCCTCCTCCTCGTCCCTGCATACAGAAACGTCAATAGGCTGAACGTCGGATGGAGTGAAAGACTTCGCAAGATTTCGCAACCGGCGGGCGGTAATGTCACCCACGCCATCCATGCCATCAAGCACGGAAGGATTGGAAAGGACCCTCAGGGCTGCTAGACGCCTGTTCCCATCCAAGGCGATGTAGGTGGAGCTTTTCTTTCCGGGGGCCTTCATTACGAGCATGCGATGTGCCGGGCTCAATCCGTTAAGGACGATATCCTCGGCTAGATTAACCAGCTTGATCCCCTGATTAACTACTATCTTCTCAAGTGCCTCTCGCTGGCTGCTAAGCCCCGCGAATCGTGGGTTCTTGAGGTCGAGTTCTAGTTCGTCAATGTTGAGTTCTAGTGTGCTACTCATTCTTCCCCCTGGAAATTAATGTGGCTACTGAAGTGCAGGTAAGTGCCTGGTCGCCGCCAATCATTGCCTTTGCGCGTTTCCTCTGATGATATGTTGGGCGTTGACTCGTCGGATTTCAACAAGAATTCAACGGGCGTCCATCATGGTCTTCTGGGCAATTGACGTTTCCGGGCAGATGAGTTTGCCGTTCGTTGCTTGGCTCTCAGGTGCGCCTTCTTTAGTGCCGTTAGAGCTTGGCCTGCCTGATAGAGCGGCAATGTCGTGGGGACTGGCAGCGAAGCGACCGCTGCCGCTCGAGCTTGGAGGGTAGGGGTGTCTACATACGTGCCGAGTTCGCCTGGCAGATGAACTTTGTGTCCTGTGATCGCGGCAATGATCGAACTCAGCACTCCGGCGTAGTGCAGCCTTGTGCTTGCAGTGTGCCTGAACGAATGAAACCCCATACCAGGCGTCATCATCTTCAGGCTCGTCAAGTAGGCGCGGAATTGATCGCCTAGCGCATCGCCGTAGCCTGCCTTCTTGTTCCAAGGCAGGTGCGGGAAAAGTCGCTCATGGCCCGACTGCGCTACATCTTCGACGTAAGCTAAGAAGCCTGCCTCCAACAAGCGCGGGTGGAGCGGGATGAAGCGCAAAGAGTTTGCGTTTTTCAGCTTTTGATCCCGCCGGCCCGCACGAATGTGGATGCCCCAAATGCCATTCACCTCGGCCACATCGTCGGCATAGAGTTGCCCGAGCTCGTTGACCCGTGCCCCAGTGCCCGCTGCTAGCAGGACTCCCCAGTATCGATCAGGCCGCTCCTCTGACCAGGGAAGGAACTTCTCCATATCGAAGAGTTGGTTGATTTCCTCAATGCTGAAGGGGCGACGGGGGAGCGTGGCGACTGCGGTGGCCGAGCTCTGGCGCTTAATTCCATCGAGCGGCGAACGTGTGAGCAGTCCACCGGCTACTTGTGCATTGAGGAAGCTGGCCAGTCGGTCACGATGTTTGCCTAGAGTCCGATCAGACAGGCCCGCGATAACGAGCCCTTTGGTGCGTTGTTGCTTCACCTTGGCGATGATTTGCGCGGCGCTCAGGCCTTTGTATTCTGCTTTCTTGCGCGCATTGCTCGGCCAGTCATGAAGCCCATTTAGGAAGGCGCGCACTTGGGTCTCCCCCACTTGCGACATGAGCAGGTCGAGCCCTGCTATTTCGCGGAAGATGGTGAGCGTGTTTTCACTGTCGAGCAGGTTGCCTGGCGATGTCTTAGCGTTCCTAAGGTCTTCCAGGTAGAGATCAACACGCTTTTTCAGGGTGTCCCCGGCTCCGGGCAGCGGTGAACTTTGGGCAAAGCCTGAGCTCGCGAGTCCCTTGATGGTGTCCAGCAGAGCTTTGGCGTCCTCGCGTCCATTCACCTGTAGGTCGGTCAATCTCGCGCCGTTAGGCAGCTCAATGTTCCCGGTCCAGCGGTCAATGGTTCCCGTCAACGCTCTCAGCAGGGCGTCCCGATCCTTCTCGGTCATTGGGCTGCGTCTCATGCGGTCGAATGCCTGAGAGAGTGCCACAGCGGCGCTTGCGGCTGTAAGACGCATCAGATCGATTGAAGCAGGGGGCAGGCGTCGCACCAGATAGCGGGAGCCGACAAGAGGCTGCAGATCCGTAGGCACAAAAAAACGGACGTATAGCCCGCTCGGTCTGCGCAGAAAAAATGGCTTTGGCACGGAGTGATACCTACTTTGATACCTGCAGACAGGCTCAGTTCGTGTATCACTCCGATGCCAAAACCCTTGCAAAATCAGCCACTTAGTGATAGATTTTGCAAGCAGTTGGTGGAGGTGGGCGGAATTGAACCGCCGTCCGAAGGCACTCCATCCCCGGCACTACATGCTTAGCTCACCGTTGGGTCTCGTCCTGTGGCAGCACGGTGTGCAAAGCGCACCCCAGGACCAGCCTGTTTTGGTTAAGCCATGACTGACAGGCAGCCGTCACAGCCGGTTCCGTGATAATGACCCTACATCCACGAGCACGGGCACAAGTGGGTTCGGGGCTTACGCCTTAAGCGGCGAGAGCGTAGTTGTCGTCGTTGGCAACTAGAGTTTTGCAGCTGGATTTACGAGGAAAGCTACCCCCTCGGCATGCGCCAAGCGACTTCACAACCCCCGTCGAAACCAGTGCACCCCCGGTTAAGCGTTGATTTGTAACGACTTTTGGGTGAAACGTGACGAAAAACTGCCAAAAGTCTCGCTGACCATGTGAATGCTACAGCCAAAGAGCTGAACAGTCACGCATACCAGGGAAGTACAGCGATCACGGGACAGAGACGGACATCATGAGGCTTCTCCATTACGTCAGCTGGTAGACCTGGTAGTTATGACAATCAGAGCCCCGAGCGGGGGCGCTGGCTGGTACAGAACAATCAAGTGCACCTCGTCGTCCTATGCGGAAGCCCCCAGTCCCTGGTTGGGGGCTGACGAGGCGGCTCTTACGGTACCCATTTATACTTATAAACTGTTAATGTATGTGACGGAAATGTGAGCTTGCAGGTTGATGCGAGCTTTTATTTAGTTAGGACGATTCATATCCGCGACTTCGCATGGAGTGCGGAAACAGGGGGATAAACATGAAGACCACCATCCATCGGCCTGCCGTTCTGGCAGCCGGTTTCATCGCGCTCGTGTCGGCGACGGCGAGCTTTCCAAGTCAGGCGTTTCTGGGCATGTCAGCGGATAAGTGCAAGGCGCCGCAGGGCAGTCTGCGCATCGTCGAGCCGGATGACGGCATGGGAATCTGGGCGACCTACGGCCTGCCTGCACCTACCCGCATGCTGCGGGTGCTGGTCAATGATTCCAAGTGCTTTACCGTGCTTGATCGCGGCGCCGGGTTTACCGCAGCGCAGGCTGAGCGCGAGCTGGCCATGGGCGGGCATTTGCAGGAAGGTCAGAATATCGGCGGTGGGCAGATGCGTGGCGCGGACTTCGTGCTGGTACCGGATATCGTGTCGCAGAATCCCAATGCCGGTGGCATGAGCATCGGCGCAGGCGCATCCAATGGCGGTAGCAAGCGGGGCTTGATGGGGGCGATGATGAACGTTGCCACCTTGGGCGTGGCAGGCAAGCTGTCGACGAAAAGACAGACCGCCGAAGTGGTGCTGACCCTGGTTGATGTACGCACGTCCGAGCAGCTTGTCAGTGTGACCGGCGAAGCCAAAATCACCGACAAGGCGTGGGCGGCAGCGGTGTCTGCCTCGAACCTGCAGGGCAGCGCGGGGGTGAATGCTGGCAGCTGGGACAACACCGAGATCGGCAAGGTCATCAAGGAGGCCTACGAAGAGGCCTATGAGCGGATGGTTGAGGAGGTCAGCAAAAAGCGCGGTGTTTTGGCCAATCGCAATGTGCCGCAGGCAACCCGTGGAGTGGCGCCGATAGCGCCGCCGGATGCTTACCAGACGCTGGCTGCATCGCAAGCCAGGCTGGCCAATGTCGCCGCAGCAAGGTTGCAGGAACGGCCTGCGGTGCCGATGGCGGTACATGCCGGCGCAGCGCAGACGGGTGCAATCGGCAGCATGGCGGGCCAGGCCATGCAGCATGGTGTGAATCACATTGTTGACGGCGGTGTGGCGCCGGCTGCAACGGGCGCATTGCCCGATTCTGGCGGCATGGTTGGTGCTGCGGGTCAGGTGTTGCAGCAGGTTGCAGGCCAGGGAGTGGGTGCTGGTGTGGCGCAGGCTGCGATGGGAGCTGTGGCGCAGCAAGGTGGCATGTTGGGCGCTGCTGGCCAGGTGGTACAGCAGGTTGCAGGTCAGGGCATCGGTCCAGGTGTGGCGCAGGCTGCGATGGGCCTGGCAGCCCAGCAAGGCGGCATGATGGGTGCAGCGGGGCAGGTGGCACAGCAGGTTGCAGGTCAGGGCATCGGTGCAGGCGTGGCGCAGGCTGCGATGGGCTTGGCTGCCCAGCAGGGCGGCATGGTCGGTGCAGCGGGGCAGGTGGCGCAGCAGGTTGTAAGCCAGAATGTAGTCGCCGGTGGCCAGATGGCCGCAACTGCGGGGACCATGATCTTGCATCGCATGGCGCGATTGCTGACCCAGCCGGACAGTCAGGCGACTGTGGTGGCCGAACTCAAGCCTGGCATGCTCGCTTACCCCACAGGGGGGCGCAATGGCGGAATGATCGAAGTCGACGATGAAATGGGTAATCGTGGTTGGCTGCCGTCGGCGGTGCTTGGCGTCAAGCAGTAAAAGCTGGCCAAGCGCTTCCAGAACATCTCTGTTTGGTACTACAGGACGGAAAAGCCCGCCGAGCGTAAGTGCTTGGCGGGTTTTTTTGTATTTTCGTCGGGGGCTGAGAGAGTCGGCCTATCGGCGACAGTGGGCCCCCCCCCCCCCCGCGGGGGGGGGGGGGGTTGGGGGGGGGGGGGGCGGCCGCGATTTGCGCTGTAAACGCTTTTCCCGTCCTGGGCGCGCCACTACGCTGGCTATCTGGCCCGTTCCATTGATGGGAAGCACTTGTTCAGCCCGGCCAGGGCCTTCCCCGGGGC
>NZ_JBRREI010000021.1:0-77820 GCF_056760195.1 Stenotrophomonas sp. STEN020 | reverse complement strand
GGGGGGCCCCCCCCGGCTTGGGGGGCCATCACAAACCGGCCTCGGGGGTTTAACGGGGTTTCCCCCCCGGCTGTGTTTCCTGGCCCCGGGGCGGGCCTCCCCCCGCCCCCACAAGTGGTGTGGGTTGCTGGTAAGGCCCCAGCCGAGCATGGCTCGGCTCTACAGTTTGAAGTCCTGGCTCAGCAGGCCGTAGATGGCGCTGTCGCAGATTTCGCCATTTACATGCCAGCGCTCGCGGAGCAGGCCTTCGCGGACGAAGCCGAACCTTTCCACCAGGCGGCAAGAGGGCAGGTTGCGTGGGTCGATGTCGGCTTCGATACGGCGCAGCCCCAGCTCGGTGAACGCGTAGCCCAGTACCAGCTGCAGGGCTTCGCTGGCAAGACCGCGGCCCTGCCAGTCGGGATGCAGGCTGTAACCGATCTCGGCACGCGCCTGTGTCAGGTCCATGTAGAAAATGGCGCTGCTGCCTATCAGCAAGTCGGTGTCCGCGTCGGCAATCGCCCAGACCAGCATGTCCAGCTCGCGACGTTGGCGCTGGATATCGGCAATCTTCTGTTCGGCCTGTGCCAGTTCGGTCCAAGCCGGGTAGCTCCAGTAGCGCATCACCCGCGCATCGCTGTGGATGGCGAACAGCGCCGCAGCGTCGTCATCACGGACCTCGCGCAGGCGCAGGCGGGGGCTGGACAGTTCGGGTTGCGGCAGACGTGGTGACATCCATTTCACTCAAGGTTTGCCCCGGTCGGCGAGGCGGGCGAGAATTGCGGTTTCCCCCTACTTTGCGGAGCTGATCCTGCCATGTCCATCGTTCGCATGACCGACCTCGACCTTTCCGGCAAGCGCGTACTGATCCGCCAGGATCTGAACGTGCCGATCGACGAGAGCGGCAAGATCACCTCCGAACAGCGCATCACGGCCTCGCTGCCGACCCTGAAGCTGGCGCTGGAGAAAGGCGCTGCCGTGCTGGTGACCTCGCACCTGGGTCGTCCCAAGGAAGGCGTTTGGAGCGAGGCCGATTCGCTGGCACCGGTGGCCAAGCGCCTGTCCGAGCTGCTGGGTGTAGACGTACCGCTGGTCAAGGATTGGGTGGACGGCGTCGACGTGGCCCCGGGCCAGATCGTGCTGCTGGAAAACTGCCGCATGAACGTGGGCGAGGGCAAGGACGACGAGGCGTTGTCGCAGAAGTACGCCGCGCTGTGCGATGTGTTCGTGATGGACGCCTTCGGCACCGCGCACCGCGCGCAGGCCTCGACCCATGGCGTGATCCGCTTCGCTCCGATTGCTGCTGGCGGCCCGCTGCTGATGGCTGAGCTGGACGCGCTGGACAAGGCGCTGGCCAACCCGGCGCGTCCGCTGCTGGCGATCGTTGCCGGCTCCAAGGTCTCGACCAAGCTGGAACTGCTGTCCAGCCTGGTCAGCAAGGTCGACCAGCTGATCGTCGGTGGCGGCATCGCCAACACCTTCATCGCAGCCGAAGGTCATGGCGTGGGCAAGTCGCTGGTCGAGAACGACCTGCTCGACACCGCGCGCAAGATCGATGCCGATGCCAAGGCACGCGGCGCTGAAATCCCGCTGCCGATCGACGTGGTGGTGGCCCCGGCGTTCGCCGCTGACGCACCGGCCACGGTCAAGGCGGTTGCTGCGGTGGAAGCTGATGACATGATTCTGGATATCGGCCCGCAGACAGCTGCGCAGTATGCCGAGCTGATCGCCAAGGCCGGCACGGTGGTCTGGAACGGCCCGGTCGGCGTGTTCGAGTTCGATGCCTTCGGCAAGGGTACCGAAGCAATGGCCAAGGCCATCGCCAGCTCCAATGCATTCTCGATTGCTGGCGGTGGCGACACTCTGGCAGCGGTCGACAAGTACGGCATCGCCAAGCAGGTGAGCTATATCTCCACCGGCGGCGGCGCGTTCCTGGAGTTCCTGGAAGGCAAGACCTTGCCGGCGGTGGCAGCATTGGAGGCGCGCGGCTCGTGAGCCGCGATGTTTTCTTCTTCGATCTCGACGGCACGCTGATTGATTCGGCCGTCGGTATCACCCGCTGCGTGGCCTATGCACTGGAGCAGATGGATCAACCGGTGCCTGGCGATGCGGAGCTGCGCAAGTGGATCGGCCCGGCGCTGCGTACCAGCTTCAAGCCTTTGTTTGGCGACGCCCTGCGCGTGGAGCGGGCGGTGGAGTTGTACCGCGAGCGTTTCGATGTGCATGGCTGGAAGGAGCACGACATCTACGCCGGTATCGGTGATGTCGTGCAGGACCTGCACGCGGCCGGGCATAGGCTTGCCGTAGTCACCGCCAAGAACGAGCCGCACGCGCGGCGCATTGTCGAGCACCTGCCGTTTGGTAGCTGCTTCGAGGACATCATCGGTGCGACCGAAGATGGCTCGCGCAGCCACAAGCCGGAGTTGATCGCCGAGGCCTTGCAGCGTTTGTCGTTGCAGGCCTCGCAGTGCTGGATGATCGGTGACCGCCGCATGGATATCGAAGGTGCGCGTCACCATGGCATGCGCAATGTCGGCGTGCTGTGGGGTTTTGGTGGTCGCGAAGAATTGCAGGCTGCCGGGGCTGGTGCGCTGGTGGCTGCGCCGGATGAGTTGGCGGCGGTCTTGCGTGGTTGATTGAAGGTTGTTGACTGTGGCTGGCTCCGGCATTCGGAGCCACAACACGCTCAGACCTCAGAAAAATTTCTATTCGTCATTCCCGCGTAGGCGGGAATCGCTTTGGGCTTTTGACTCGGGATGTTGCGGTGAGTCGAAAAGGACGAAAGCCAAGAGCCAAGAGCCAAGAGCCAAGAGCCAAGAGCCAAGAGCGATTCCCGCCTACGCGGGAATGACGATCTGAGAGGTCTCAGTGGAAAGGCCCCAGACGCTCGCGCCGGTCATGCTTCACTTGTCGCACGATGTCCACGGCATGTCTCCACTGTCAGCTTCCCTTGCTGCAAAGCAGCACAATTCCCCCTCAAGCCAACACGCAATAGCAACATCCGCGTGCTGAGCTATCACCTTCGCTTATCGACCTATGCAAGTCAGCTATAGGTCCCGCGTTGTCATACCGTACGGTATGTCCAGATCGACTGTCTGGCCTGTCTTTGGGACACAGCAGAAAGTGTCGTATGAAATCGTATGCGACATCGTTGTCATGCAATGGATGTGCTACTTTCGGCGGTCTATTAGGGAGACTACGCACAATGATTGAACGTCAGCGCCGCACCAAGATCCTCGCCACCCTCGGGCCGGCAACTGACGCGCCGGGCGTGCTGGACGATCTGTTCCGCGCCGGCGTCAATGTTGTGCGTTTGAACTTCTCCCACGGTGATCCGTCCGGCCAGGCCAAGCGTGCCGCCGACGTGCGTGCCGCCGCCCAGCGCGTAGGCGTGGAAGTGGGCATCCTGGCCGACCTGCCGGGCCCGAAGATTCGCATCGAGCGTTTTGCCGAAGGCAAGATCAAGCTCAAGGCCGGCGACCGTTTCGATCTGATCGCCAGCACCTCGGCACCGGCCGGTGACACCACCCAGGTGGGCGTGAGCTACCTCGGCCTGCCGCAGGACGTGGGCCCGGGAGACGTGCTGTTGCTCGACGACGGCCTGATGCAGCTGCAGGTTGTTGAAGTGCAGGGTGAGCGCATCATCAACACCGTGCTCAATGACGGCGTGCTGTCCGACCGCAAGGGCTTGAACAAGCAGGGCGGCGGCCTGTCGCTGGGCGCGTTGACCGAGCGCGACAAGGAGCTGATCGGCATCGTTGCCAAGATCGGCGTCGACTTCATCGCTGTCTCGTTCTGCCGCAACGCACAGGACATGAACGACGCGCGCGAAATTGCCGAGTCGCATGGCTGCTACGCCGCGCTGGTGTCCAAGATTGAGCGCACTGAAGCCATCGAGAACCTGGAAGAGATCGTCGACGCCAGCGATGTGGTGATGGTGGCGCGTGGTGACCTGGGCGTGGAAATCGGCGACGCCGAGCTGCCGGGCCTGCAGAAGAAGATCATCAAGGCCTCGCTGGCGCAGAACAAGGTGGTGATCACCGCCACCCAGATGCTGCAGTCCATGGTCGAGAGCCCGATCCCGACCCGCGCCGAGGTGCTGGACGTGGCCAACTCGGTCATCGACGGTACTGACGCAGTCATGCTGTCGGCCGAAACCGCGGCCGGCGCCTATCCGGTCAAGGCGGTCGAGGCGATGGCCCGTATCTGCCTGGGTGCCGAGCGCCAGTTCCAGACCGAGACCGACTTCAACGCTTCGCCGCGCAACCTGGAGCGCGCCGATCAGGCCATCGCCATGGCCACGATGTTCCTGGCCCAGCACGTGGGCGTGCGCGCCATCGTGGCGATGACCGAATCCGGTGGTACCGCGCGTTACCTGTCGCGCTTCCGCGCCAAGTCGCCGATCTACGCGGTCACCCGCCATGACGGTGCGCGTCGGCAGATGGCGCTGATGCGCGATGTGTTCCCGATCAACTTCGACAGCCGCGGTTTCACCCCGCGTGAAGCCGCGCGCGGCAGCATCCGTCTGCTGGTCGAGTCCAACCTGCTGGAAGCGGGTGATCGCGTGGTGTTCACCAGCGGTGAGCACATGGAAACCCATGGCGCCACCAACACCTTGCGTCTGCTGGAAGTGGGTAACGACGGCCGCGCCAGCGGTCTGGGCGACCTGTAAGCGACGCCAGCAGCAAGCCACCGCTCCGGTCATCAACTGATCGGAGCGGACAGGTTTTGTCCTGACATGACAGCCTGAAACCGGTTCCAGACCTTGCGGGCAGCCAGCCGGTGAGCGTGCCGGGCTATAATCCGGGTTTTCCCGCACGCTGTCACAGGAACCTCATGAGCATCGAACTGCTGGCTGAAACCGCACAGGCCATGGTCGCCCCGGGTAAGGGCATCATCGCCATTGACGAATCCACCGGTACGATTGCCAAGCGCTTCGCAAGCGTCGGCATCGAGAACACGGAAGAAAACCGTCGCGCCTACCGCGAACTGCTGCTGACCACGCCGAAGCTCAACGAGCACATCTCCGGCGCGATCCTGTACGACGAAACCATCCGCCAGTCGACCAAGGACGGCGTGCCGTTCGCCAAGTACATGGCCGACCACGGCATGATCCCGGGCATCAAGGTCGACAAGGGTGCGCACCCGCTGGCCGGCTGCCCCGGTGAGCTGGTGACCGAAGGCCTGGACGGCCTGCGCGAGCGCCTGCAGGAGTACTACAAGCTGGGTGCGCGTTTCGCCAAGTGGCGTGCGGTGATCAACATCGGCGAGAACATGCCGTCGGGTACCTGCATCGAGTCCAACGCGCATGCGCTGGCCCGTTATGCCGCGCTGTGCCAGGAATGCGGCCTGGTGCCGATGGTCGAGCCGGAAGTGATCATGGACGGCGACCACGACATCGAGACCTGCTACGAAGTCACCGAAGCCACCCTGCGTTCGCTGTTCGACGCCCTGTACCAGCAGAATGTTGTGCTGGAAGGCACCATCCTGAAGGCCTCGATGGTGATCCCGGGCAAGACCTGCGACGAGCAGGTTGATGTCGAGGAAGTGGCCGAGTCCACCGTGATGTGCCTGAAGTCGACCGTGCCGGCGATCATGCCGGGCATCGTGTTCCTGTCCGGTGGCCAGAGCGACGAGCAGTCCACCGCTCACCTCAACGCCATGAACGAAGTGGGCACCCTGCCGTGGCCGCTGAGCTTCTCCTACGGCCGCGCCATGCAGCAGGCTGCACTGAAGCTGTGGGCCAAGGACATGAAGGGCAATTACGCCGCCGCACAGAAGACCGTGTACGAGCGCGCCAAGGAAAACGGCCTGGCTGCACAGGGCAAGTGGGAAGGCTGATAAGCCAACCTGCGTGAGTTGAAACAAAACGCCGGCCAACAGCCGGCGTTTTGTTTTTTGTTTTTTTTGTAGGAGCGGCGTAAGCCGCGAAACTGGTGCCAACAAAACAGTCGAGGTGGCTGCAATTGCAGTCACTCCAGACAGCCTGAGCATTTTCAGCTTCGCGGCTTACGCCGCTCCTACAAGCTCGACGTCCTACAATCGGATTTTCTGTCAGGGATGATCCGATGAATCGCAGAATCGTGCTGGGACTGTTCGCATCGACCATGGCCGTACCCGCCTTCGCTGCGGAACTAAGAAACTTCGATATCCAGCACTACGCAACCACCCTGGATCTGGATATCGCGGCAGGTGAGCTGCAGGGCGAAACTCTCGTCCGATTCAACGCAACCGCTCCACTGCAGCAGTTGGTTCTGGACAGTGGCGAACTGGTCATCGATTCAGCCGCGCACAACGGCAAGGCGGTGAACTTCCAGCAGGCCGATGGAAAGCTGACTGTCAGTCTGGCAGCGCCGTTGACTGCCGGCGAGGAGACCAGCGTGCGCCTGCACTACCACGGCAAGCCGCGCTTCGGCCTGGAGTTCGCACCGGCGCGCAATGAGGTCTACACCATCTTCTCCACCGATCAGTGGATGCCCTCGATCAATGCGCCGGACGAACGCGCCACCTTGATGCTGGCATTGCGTGTACCCAAGGACCTACAAACCACTGCGGTAGGCGATGCCTTGCCGTCACGGCAGCTGCAGGATGGTCGCATCGAGCATCGCTGGCAGCTGCGCACACCGATGCCGGGTTATATCTACGGTTTTGCGGCGGCACCTTACCGGCATGTGCAGCAGTCGCATGGTGCCAGCAAGCTGCATTACTACTCGCTGGATCGCTCCGAAGCGGAACTGGGAAAACTGTTCGTCGCCACCGGCGACATGCTCGATTTCTTCGCTGAGCGTGCGGGCCTGGCCTATCAGGGCGATTACCGTCAGGCCTTGGTGGAACGCACCATCGGCCAGGAAATGGCCGGGCTATCGCTGATGTCCGAAGCCTATGGGCAGGAGGTACTTGCAGATTCCACCCAGACGGGCTTGATGGCGCACGAGGCCGCGCATCAATGGTGGGGTAATCGTATTACCTGCAAGAGCTGGGAGCACTTCTGGCTCAACGAAGGTTTTGCCAACTTCATGACTGCTGCGTGGCTGCAACACGCGCAGGGCGAGGCGGCGTACCAGACGATGGTGCAGGGCTGGGAACAGCGGGTGCTGGCTTTACGAGCGAAGGGCGCTGATCGGCCATTGGTATACCCGGATTGGAACAAGCCCAGCGCAGATGATCGTGCGGTGGTCTACAAGAAAGGCGCATACGTGCTGCACCGCTTGCGGTTGGAATTAGGCGAGGAGCTGTTCTGGCGTGGTTTGCGCGAGTACACGCGGGCCAACGATGGAAAATCGGTGGTTACGGCAGATTTCCAGAAGGCGATGGAGCGTGCGGCGGGGCGCTCGCTGCAGGGGTTCTTTGATGCCTGGGTTTATGGGGTGGGTGGTGAAGTTGGGTGATTGGTTTTGTTGCGAAGAGCGACCCCTCCCCAACCCTCCCCTTGCCTGCGGCAAAGGGAGGGGCTGTTTGTGCAGGTCGGTCAGATCGCGGGTAGCCGCTCTTACCCCCTCCCTTTCGCGCAGCGAAGGGGAGGGTTGGGGAGGGGTAGGTTTTCGCTTTTGCTTGGCTCGAACAGCCAAACACCTCAATGCGCAGCCGCAAACCCACCTGCAAACGACGCCAGCACAGACCCCGCCTGCTCCTGCGTCGGCCCAGCGCTGGCCAAGGCCTGCTGATAGATCTTGAACGCCGCAGCGTTGTACGCCACAAGCACTATCCGCGAAGGCCGCGCATGGCTCTTCTGCCAGGTCATGGTCTCGGTGGCGGCTATGACCGCCGCCTGATGCAGCGGGTAGCCGTACACGCCGCAGCTGATCGCCGGGAACGCGATCGACTCCAAGCCCATCTGCTCGGCCAGCCGCAACGACTGCCAGTAGCAATTGGCCAACAATGCAGCTTCATCATGGCGACCGTCGCGCCACACCGGGCCAACGGTATGGAACACATGCTTGGCCGGCAAATTGTGGCCGCCGGTGGCGCGCACTTCGCCGGTAGGGCAGCGCACGCCTGCACGCAGCTCAGGCAGCTGCTCACATTCGTGCAGCAGGCCGGGGCCCGCGGCCCGATGGATTGCACCGTCCACGCCGCCGCCGCCAAGCAGGGTTTCATTGGCTGCGTTGACGATGACGTCAACCGCCAGTTCGGTAATGTCGCCCTGCCAAACTTCAATGTTCATGGCCGTGATCTTCCATTGCGATGTATGAGAAAAGTGTGACGGCTGCCGCCGGGCCAGGCACTGCTGCAGTCTGCGCTCATGCCGTCTCATCCGGCGCGATTCAAGGGCACAGAAAAGCACGAAGGCCGCATAGGCGGCCTTCGCGTTGCTGACGGGTTAAGTAACGACTATTACGGAAGGCCGGCCAGCCAGTCGTCGTCGGAGCCGTCGTTGATGTCGGCAAACAGCGGCGTGGAGAAGTAGCGCTCGCCGGTATCCGGCAGCATCGCCAGGATCACCGAGCCGGCCTCGGCAGTGGCGGCCACATCCAGCGCGCTGGCAACCGTGGCGCCGGAGGAGATGCCGACGAAGATGCCTTCCTCGGCAGCCAGACGGCGCGAGGTCTCAATCGCACGCTCGTCCTGGACCGATAGCAACTGGTCGTAGACGTTGCGGTTGAGCACCTCCGGGACGAAGTCCGGGGTCCAGCCCTGGATCTTGTGCGGGGTGAAGTCCTTGCCGGCCAGCAGCGCGGCACCGGCCGGTTCGGTGGCGATGATGCGGGTTTCCGGGCGGGCCAGCTTCAGCACTTCGCCGACGCCGGTGAGGGTGCCGCCGGTGCCCCAGCCGCTGACGAAGTAGTCCAGGCGCTTGCCGGCGAAGTCGCGCAGGATCTCGGCGGCGGTGGTCTGGCGGTGATAGGCCGGGTTGGCCGGATTGGCGAACTGGCTGGCCAGGAACCAGCCGTGCTGCTGCGCCAGCTCCTTGGCCTTGCGCACCATGCCGCTGCCGCGCTCGGCGGCCGGGGTGAGGATCACCTTGGCGCCATAGGCGCGCATCAGCTTGCGGCGCTCTATGGAGAAGGTTTCCACCATGGTCGCGACGAACTTGTAGCCGCGTGCGGCGGCCACCATCGCCAGGGCAACGCCGGTATTGCCGGAGGTGGCTTCGACGATGGTGTCACCGGGCTTGAGCAGGCCTTTCTTCTCGGCGTCGAGGATGATGGCCAGGGCCAGGCGGTCCTTGACCGAACCGGCCGGGTTGAACGACTCGACTTTGACGTAGATGTCGACGCCGGTCGGGGCCAGGCGGTTGAGCTTGACCACCGGGGTATTGCCGATGGTGTCCAGGATGCTGTTGTACAGAGCCATTGAAATCTCCGGGGAGGTGGTCAGGCGGCGTCGGCCAGTGTGGGCGGTGCTGTCTTTGCGGAAAGTGAGGAAACAGTAGGCGTTGCGTGTAGCGGTGCGTCGCCGAACCAATGCAGTTCATCGGCCAGCGCCGCCACGTCGCCGAGGATCAGCAATGCCGGTGACTTCACCTGGTGCTGGGCCGCCGCCTCGGGTAGCTGGCGCAGTTGTCCGCTGACCACGCGCTGGTTGCCACGTGAGCCGTTCTCGACCAAGGCGAATGGCGTGCTGGCCGCCAGCCCGGCGCCGAGCAGGTGGCTGCGGATCTGCGCCAGCGCGGCCACGCCCATGTAGAACACCAGGGTCTGCCGCGGCTCTGCCAGTGCTTTCCAATCCAGCGTGTCCAACGAGTCCTTGCAGTGCGCGGTGACCAGCCGCAGCTGCTGGGCATGATCGCGGTGGGTCAGTGGAATGCCGGCGTAAGCGGCGCACGCCAGCGCAGCGGTAATGCCGGGGACCACCTCGAAGGCGATGCCTTGCGCGCGCAGGAACTGCAGCTCCTCGCCGCCACGGCCGAACACGAAGGCATCGCCACCCTTGAGCCGCACCACGCGCTTGCCTGCGCGGGCGTGTTCGAGCATCAAGGCATGGATGTGTTCCTGCGCGGTGCTGCGGCCCTGTGCGGATTTGCCGACTTCGATGAAGTCGGCATCGCGCCGCGCCAGCTGCAACACCTCGGCGCTGACCAGACGGTCGTGCAGGATCACATCGGCTTGATTGAGTGCGCGCAGGGCGTTGAGGGTGAGCAGGCCGGGGTCGCCGGAGCCGGCGCCGACCAGCACCACCGAGCCGGCATGGACCGGGGTTTCGGCGCCCATGTCCAGCAGGAGCTGGGTTTCGGCAGCGATCGACTGGCGTGCGCGCAACAGGCCGAGCAATGGACCTTCAATCAGCCGGTCGAAGAAGCGGCGGCGCGCGGCCAGTTCGGGGAAGCGCTCGCGTATCAGTCCACGCTTGCGGCTGACCAGCTGCGCCAACTGGCCCCAGGCCTGATCAAACAGTTCTTCGATCTGGCGGCGCACATGCCGCGCCACCATCGGCGCACCGCCGCCGCTGGAAATGGCGATCTGCAGTGGTCCGCGTTCGACCACCGCCGGTACATGGAAGCCGGACAGGGCCGCATCATCGACCACGTTGACGAACAGGCGGCGCGCCTCGGCGGCCTCGGCGACCGCACGGTTGATGGCGGTGTCATCGGTGGCGGCAATCACCAGCCAGATCGCCTGGTCCAGCCAGGCCGGATCAAACTGACCATTCAGCCATTGGATGCGGCCGCCATCGGCCAACTTCTGCAGTGCCGGACTCAAAGCCGGTGCGCCGACCCGGGGCAGGGCACCAGCGCGCAGCAGCGCCTCGGTCTTACGCTCGGCCACCGCGCCCCCGCCAACGACCAACACGGCCCGACCTTTGAGGTCGGCAAACAGGGGGAACAAGGGGCTGTCCAAGGCGATGGCGGAGGTAGTCGGAGTAAGGACCGTGACCGTAGCGCCGGCCCCACAGCGCCGGAAATGAAAAGCGCCCCGGGTCAGATAACTTTAGGTTATAAGTATCGAGACCGTTTTGGCCTACATTCTTCACAGTTCCTTACTGAAGATCTCTCTCCAACACCGCGATGACACTTACCCAACTGCGTTACCTCGTTGCTATTGCCGATGCCGAGCTGAACATCACGCTCGCCGCGACACGGGTGCATGCCACCCAGCCGGGGTTGTCGAAACAGCTCAAACAGCTTGAAGACGAGTTGGGATTTCTGTTGTTCGTGCGAAAGGGGAGAAGCCTGGAGTCGGTGACGCCTGCCGGAGAAGAAGTGATCAGCCGTGCGCGCAGCGTGTTGGCCGAAGCCAATAACATTCGCACCTACGCTGCCAACCAGCGCCGCGAAAGCCACGGCCAGTTGATCTTGACCACGACCCATACGCAGGCACGTTTCGTGTTGCCGCCAGCGGTTGCACGTATCAAGTTGGCTTATCCGCAAGTGAGCGTGCACCTGCAGCAGGCCGCTGAAAGTGATGCGCTGGATCTGCTGAGCCAAGGCGATGCGGACATCGCCATCATCAGTACTGCAGGTGGCGAACCGAGTACCGGTATTGCGGTGCCTTTGTATCGCTGGCGCCGCTTGGTGCTGGTGCCCAAGGGCCACCCGCTGGATCGTGCTGGGGTAACGCCGGACATGGCTGCATTGGCCAGCCATCCGTTGATCAGCTATGAATCTTCCACTCGCACCAGTTCCTCGCTGCGTCGTGCATTTGCCGCGCTGGATCTGGAGCCGGACCTGACCTTGACCGCGTTGGACGCGGATCTGATCAAGACCTATGTGCGCACAGGACTGGGCGTGGGCCTGCTCGCGGAAATGGCGGTGAGCGCCAACGACACCGACCTGCGCGCCTGGCCGGCGCCGGCATCGATCCCCGAGTGCATCGCTTGGGCGGTGTTGCCGCGCGATCGCGTCTTGCGTGATTACGCCTTGGAGCTGGTGCACGTGCTTGCACCGCAGATCGACAAGCGTGATCTCCGCCGGGTGTTGGATGGCAATCAGCAGGCCGATTGGCCGGTACCACCGACCTGGGAATCGTTGACGCAGACGATTACGGTCTGAATGAGACGGGCTGGGTGACCGCACTGGTAATCCTGCCCGGCCTTGATGGCACGGCGGCACTGCATGCGCAGTTTGTCGCCTGCCTTGGTGATGTGTTTGGGCCGGTGATGGTGCTGCGTTATCCGCCGGATAAGGCCTTGGACTATGCGGCGCTGGAGGTGCTGGTCAGGGCTGCGTTGCCCGGCGATGTACCTTTCGTGCTGTTGGGCGAGTCCTTTTCCGGTCCCATAGCGTTGTCGATCGCAGCTGATCCACCGGCCAATCTTGTTGGTTTGGTGCTGTCCACAACCTTTGCACGTACGCCGCTACCGTTGTTCTCGCCGTTGGCGCCGCTGACGCGTTTTGCGCCTGTCCGCGCGCTGCCGCTGGCCTTGCTGTCCTGGTGGTTGCTGGGCCGCTGGGCAACCCCAGCATTGAACATGTCGCTTGAACGGGCATTGCTTGAAGTGCACCCAGGTGTGTTGCGGCAACGTGCGGCGCTCGCAATGCAGGTGGATGTGTCGGCATTGCTGGCCCGCATCGGCGCGCCGGTGTTGTATCTGCGAGCAAAGAATGATCGCTTGATCATGCCTGGGGCCGGTGAGCTTGTTCTGTCGGCGATCAAGCATGCGACGGCCAGCGATATTGCGGGTCCCCATCTTCTTCTGCAGGCATGTCCTTCATCGGCGGCGCAGGCTGTGCGCGATTTCGTTGAAGGCCTGCAGTTGGCCAGACTCCGCTGACGCGTTACCCGTGGGGCGTGGCCAATCTTGTGGGAGCGGCGTAAGCCGCGAAGCTGGTGGTCAGTCGGGTTGTAGATGATTGGCCATTTCATTGAAGTCAGCTTCGCGGCTTGCGCCGCTCCCACAACACCCACGGTGTTGAGACATTGCTTGGAAAGCCACTGCCGAGCATGGCTCGGCACTACGGTCTGCGTGGGTGAATGGGGTGTGCGGCAAACGGTCGCACCTGCTACGGCAGTCTCAGCATTTGCCGTGCCGATAAAATGTGCGGGTCATGCGTTCGGTTCGCTTCCAAACCTTTGTGCTCTTGCTGGCCTTTGCCGCTGCCTTGTTGATGGCGGTGGCGCCGGTGGTCAGCCGCTGGCTGCAATCGCAGCAGCTGCCGATGAGCGCAATGGAACATGCAGCGCATGAAGTAGCGATGCCGATGCCTGCCGATGCGCATGCCGGGCATCACGACATGCAGCATATGTCGCATCGGGCACCTGCACTGGCGGCAACAGATGTGAAGCCTTCGCCGCCTGCCGATCCCCACGCCGCCCATGGCGAAGCCTGCGACTACTGCACCATGGCCTCGCGCCTGCTGCCATGGTTGGCGGTGATCCTGATACTGGCACCGTTGCTGTATCGATTGGCGCCACAGTCTCCCCGCAGAACGCTTCGCCTCGTCAGCCTGCGTTGGCCCGCGCATCCGCCGCGCGGGCCGCCCGCGCTCTCCAGATAACGCCACCTTTCCTGTTTGCCGCGCGCTGCTGTCGAGCAGCGCGTGGTCGTGTCGTATTGGAGAATTGCATGAAATCCCTTTCCCGTATGCCGGGTGCTCCGGCATGCCTGTCTGTCTGCGTCTGCATGGCGCTGTTTCCATCTCTCGCCCACGCTGCCGAGCGTGATCTGACCCGGACCCTGGACACCTTGGTGGTCACCGCCGTGGCACCATCTTCGCCGCTGCAATGGGTCACCGATCCGCGCCTGCCGCGGCAGCCGGTGCCGGCCAGTGATGGCGCTGACTATCTGAAAACCGTGCCGGGCTTTTCAGCTATCCGTAACGGCGGCACCAATGCCGACCCGGTGCTGCGTGGCATGTCCGGGTCGCGCCTGAACATCCTCAGCAATGACGGCAATCTGATCGGTGCGTGTCCGTCGCGGATGGACAATCCGTTGTCGTATATCGCACCAGAAACCTATGACCGTTTGACTGTCATCAAAGGCCCGCAGAGCGTGCGCTGGGGCGCGGGGGCTTCAGCTGGCACGGTGCGCTTCGAGCGTGAAACGCCGCGCTTCGATAGCCCGGGCATGGAATTGAAGGCCAGCGCCCTTGGCGGTTCCAATAGCCGCAATGACCAGATGCTGGATGCAACGTTCGGCAGCAGTCCAGGCTACGTGCGGGTCAACGGCAACCGCTCCGAGTCCGATGATTACCGTGATGGCAATGGCGATGTAGTGCCGTCGCGCTGGCGCAAGTGGAACGCCGATGCTGCCATCGGTTGGACACCGGATGCTGACACCGTGGTGGAGCTCACAGCTGGCACGGGTGATGCGATTGCGCGCTATGCCGGGCGTGGCATGGATGGCGCCGCATTCAAGCGCGACAGCTACGGCCTGCGTTTCGAGCGCGACAACCTGCCGGGCGCGTGGGACAAACTGCAGGCCAATCTGTATTACAACAATGCAGATCACCTGATGGACAACTACACGCTGCGCACGCCCAACCCGGCCAGCAGCATGCCGATGCCGATGGCTTCGAATGTGGAGCGGCGCACCAGCGGCGGCCGCGTCAGCAGCGAATGGCGCTGGCAGGATGTCGCAGTCGTCGCCGGCGTGGATGCACAGGACAGTCGTCATCGCAGCCGCAATGGCATGGGCCGCAATACCTGGCAGCAGTCGCCGTGGAAGCGCGATGCAGATTTCAGCAGCCAGGGCATTTTCACTGAACTCACCTTTGGCGAAGGAACTGCGCAGCGCTGGATCAGTGGTTTGCGGTTGGACAAGGCGACGGTCAAGGATCGGCGGGTGACGACCGGCATGATGAACATGCCAAATCCAACTGCGGGGCAACAGCGTCAGGAGGATCTCGGCAGCGGCTTCTTTCGCTACGAACGCGATCATGGCCAGGCTTGGACCTGGTATGCAGGTATCGGTCACAGCGAGCGCATGACCGACTACTGGGAGTTGTTCTCGGCCAACGCAGGGCCAGTCGGCAGCGTCAATGCGTTCTCGGGTGTGAAGCCTGAACAGACCACGCAGTTGGACCTGGGCTTGCAGTTCCGCAGCGAGAAGCTCGATGCCTGGGTGTCGGCGTATGCCGGGCGCCTGCAGGACTACATCCTGTTCCAGTACCGCAGCGGCGGCATGATGGGCAGCAGCACCCAGGCCCGCAATGTGGATGCGCGCATCGGCGGGGCCGAGGCGGGCTTGGAGTGGCGGCCGACGCAGGCATGGAAGCTTGGCAGCACGCTGGCCTATGCCTGGGGTGAGAACCGCAGTGAGAACCGACCGTTGCCACAGATTCCACCGTTGGAAGGGCGCTTCTCTGCATCGTACGAGCAGGCGCGCTGGTCGCTGGGTGCATTGTTGCGTGCGGTCAGTCGGCAGAACCGGGTGGCGCAGGATGAGGGCAATGTAGTCGCGCGGGACTTGGGGCCGAGTGCTGGCTTTGCGACCTTGTCGCTCAATGGCGCCTATCGGATCAATGACGGGCTGCGCGCCAGTGTGGGTGTGGACAATCTGTTTGATCGCGCCTATGCCGAGCATCTGAATCTGGCTGGCAGTGCGGATTTTGGTTTTCCTGCTGACCCGGTGCGGATCAATGAGCCGGGTCGTTCGTTCTGGTTGAAGCTGGATTACCGGTACTGAAGTTTTGACAGGTGAAATGCAGGATCGGTAGAGCGCAGCCATGCCGCGCTGGGGCTCTACCGGTGAAGCCTCTGCCAAGCGTGGCTCGGCACTACTAGCCCCTCTCCCGTTCACGGGAGAGGGGTTGGGGTGAGGGTAGCTTTTGCAGTGCGCAGCGGTGCTGCGTTCGGGCGTTATCGGTGAAGCCTCTGCCGAGCATGGCTCGGCACTACATGATTCGCCCCTCTCCCGTTCACGGGAGAGGGGTTGGGGTGAGGGTGGCTTTTCCAGTGCGCAGCGGTGCTGCGTTAGGGCGTTGCCGGTGAAGCCTCTGCCGAGCATGACTCGGCACTACATGCCTGCATGGCTTCGCTTAAATCTCTTCGTGCAGCCCGCATTCGCGCTTCAGGCCGAAGAAGCGGGTGTCTTCTTCGCGCATGCCGGCTTCCCAGCGACGGGTGGTGTGGTAGTCGCCGATGGAGACGTAGCCCTGCTCCCACAGCGGGTGATAGGGCAGCTTGTGCTCCTGCAGGTACTTCCACACGTCGCGGTCGTTCCAATCTGCAATCGGGTTGACCTTGAAGCGCTCACCACGGCGCTGCAGCACCGGCGTATTGGCGCGACTTGCCGACTGGCTGCGGCGCAGACCGGTGAACCAGGTGCCTACCTGCAGATCGTCGAGGGCGCGTTTCATCGGCTCAACCTTGCGCAGGTTGTTGTACTGCTCGATGCCGACCACGCCTTGTTCCCACAGGCGGCCATGACGGGCTTCCATCCAAGCGCGGCTCACCTGCGGACGGTAGACCTTGAGGTTGAGTTTGAGGCGGTCGGTCAGCTCGTCGGCGAAGCGGTAGGTTTCCGGAAACAGATAGCCGGTGTCGATCAGGATTACCGGTACATCCGGGCGCTGGCTGCTGAGCAGGTGCAGGGTCACCGCCGACTGCGCACCGAAACTCGACGACAGCACGTGTGCGCCGGGCGCGTTCTGCAGTGCCCACTCCACGCGCTGCTGCGCATCCATCGAATCGAGCAGGGTATTGAGCGGGCCCAGGTCGTCAGGCAGGGTCACCGACGGGTTGTGTGATGTTTTGGGCAGGGCGCTCATGCTTGCAGTTCCACTGAAATCTGGCGATGGGTAGGGTAGGGAGGAAGAGCGACGATGCCGGCCCGGTGCAGGAAATCACCGAAGCCTTCGCTGCCGTCGCGCTCACCGGAATAGCGGGCGAACAGAGGCGCCAATGCATCGAGGATTTCCGGTTCGGTGATGTTCTCGCGGTACAGCGTGTTGAGGCGTTGGCCGCGGTGATCGGCGCCCAGCATCAGGTTGTAGCGGCCTGGTGCCTTGCCGACCAGGGCGATCTCGCCGAGGTAGGGACGCGAGCAGCCATTCGGGCAGCCGGAGATGCGCAGCAGGATCGGTGCGTCGGCCAGTTGATGCTGTTCCAGTAGCGGTTGCAATTTGGCGCTGAACTCGGGCAGGTAGCGCTCGGCTTCGGCCATTGCCAGCCCGCAGGTGGGCAGGGCGACACAGGCCATGGCGGCGCGCGCCAATGCGGTTGGGGCGCGGTTGCCGATGTCCAGTCCTGCGCTGTGCACGATGGCATCGATCTGCGCGCGTTGTGCGGCGGGGACGCCGGCGATGACCAGGTTCTGGTTGCCGGTCATGCGGAATTCGCCTTCAACAATGCGGGCGATTTCGCGCAGGGCGGTCAGGTGCGGGGCACCGGCCACATCGGCGATACGTCCGGCCTGTAGCGACAGGGTCAGGTGCCAGCGGCCGTCGTCGCCTTCGACCCAGCCGTAGCGGTCGCCGCTGTGCTCGAATGGGGCAGCACGCGAGGGCGCGAAGCTGATGCCCGCGCGGCGCTCGATCTCGGCCACAACAGTGTCCAGGCCGTGGTCGTCGATGGTGTACTTGAAGCGCGCGCGCTTGCGCAGCTCACGGTTGCCAAGGTCGCGCTGGGTGGTAACGGTGGCGGTGGCGACATCGAGCAGTGCGTCGCGCGGAATGAAGCCGACGCTGTTGGCAATCCGCGGATAGGTTTCGGCATCGCCGTGGGTAGCGCCCATGCCGCCGCCGATGGTCACGTCATAGCCGAGCAGCTCGCCGGCTTCATCGAGCACGCCGATGAAGCCCAGGTCGTTGGCATAGACGTCAACGTCGTTAAGCGGCGGCAGTGCGAAGCCAATCTTGAACTTGCGCGGCAGGTAGCGCGCGCCGTAGATGGGCTCTTCTTCTGCACCGCTGCCAGCCACGCGCTCTTCGTCCAGCCAGATTTCATAGTATGCGCGGGTATTGGGCAGCAGGTGCTCGGACGTGCGCGCAGCGTCCGTGTACAGAGTGGCGTGCGCGCTGGACAGCAGCGGGTTGGCGGCGACCAGGACGTTACGGTTGACGTCACCGCAGGCAGCCAAGGTGTCGATCAGTGCGGCGTTGATCGCCTGCATGGTCGCCTTCAGCTCGCGCTTGATCACGCCATGGAACTGGAAGGCCTGGCGGGTGGTGATGCGCAGCGAATGGTTGCCGTAGCGGGTGGCGATGCTGTCCAGCTTCAGCCACTGCTCCGGGCTGATCACGCCGCCGGGGGTGCGGGTGCGGATCATGAACTGATAGGCCGGCTCCAGCTTCTGCCGACGGCGTTCATCGCGCACGTCACGGTCGTCCTGCTGATAACTGCCGTGGTACTTGATCAGGGTCTGGTCGTCTTCGCGCAACGCGCCGGTGACCGGGTCGGCCAGGCTTTCCAGCAATGAGCCGCGCAAGCGGTTGCTGTCGGCCTTGATGTTCTCAACGGAGTGGGTGCTCATTCTGTTCGCTATCTGGAATCGGAGGTTGTAGGAGCGGCGTAAGCCGCGAAGCCACTGCTGCGTCAACGCGCAGGGTCAACGCCAACAACACTCAATACACATCCCGTCCATAGCGCCCCTCCGTGTGCAGTCGAGTCAGATAGTCGCGGGCATCGTCTTCATCCAGCCCGCCGTGTTCGCGCAGTACATCCAGCAGTGCTGCATGCACGTCCTTGCCCATGGCGATTGCGCCGCACACATACAGGTGCGCGCCGTTCTGCAGCCAGTCGTACAGATCCTTGCCGCGGGTACGCAGGCGCTGCTGTACGTAGATCTTGTCGGCCTGGTCCCTTGAGAAGGCAAGGTCAAGACGATCCAGTTCCTTTCGCCGCAGCGCGTCCTGCCATTCGGTCTGGTAGAGGAAATCGGTATTGAAATGGCGCGCGCCGAAGAACAGCCAGTTGCGGCCTGTGGCGCAGGCCTCGGCACGTTCCTGCACAAACCCACGGAACGGTGCGACGCCGGTGCCCGGGCCGATCATGATGATGTCGCGGCTGCTGTCAGCCGGTACCCGGAAGCGTTCATTGGCTTCGATGTAGACCGGCAGCTGCGCACCTTCTTCCAGTGCGCTCAGGAAGCCGCTGGCCGCGCCAACGTGCTCGCTGCCATGAGCGTGGTAGCGCAGTTCGTCGACGGTCAGATGCACTTCTTCGCCGACCCGCTTGCGGCTGGAGGCGATGGAGTACAGGCGCTGTGCAGCGGGGCGCAGGGTGCCGAGCAGGGCTTCGGCATTCCACTCGGCCGGCCAGCGGCGCAGCACGTCGACCAGTTGATGGTCTTCGAATACCGAAGCCAGTTCAGTCTTCTGTGCCGGATCGAGCAGTCGGGCAAGTTCCGGATGCGCGCTGCGCTCGGCCACCGAGGCCAGCAGGGGGCGCGAGATGCGGGTCAACTCGCGGTGCTCGCCCAGCCATTGCGCCAGCGGTCGGCTGTGGCCTTCATGCTCGATCTGCACGCTGCCGTCCAAGCCGGTGACATCCAGCACGGCTTCGACCAGTTCGGCAGGGTTACGGTGGACGATGCCCAGCGCATCGCCGGGTTCGTAGTGCAGGCCGCTGCCTTCCAGCGAAAGCTCAAGGTGATGCACGGCTTTGGCTGCATTGCCGTACTTGGCATACGCCGGGCCCTTGAAGTCGCGGCCGCTGATGAGCTGGCGCGACAGCAGCTCGGCGCTGAACGGGTGTTGTGCGGTCCAGGCGCCAGCGTGGCGCAAGGGGGTGACATTGCTGGGCGTGGCGACCACCGTCTGGCCGATCACGTCGCGCGCATTGAGCAGTGCCTGTGCCTGCCATGGAGCGGCCACGGTATCGATGTCCAGGTCGGCTTCGCCCACGGCCTGCAGGCGGGTGGCGCCCAGTTCGGCCAGGCGGCTGTCGAGCTTGCGGGCGATGCCGCAGAATTCCACGTAGCTGGAGTCGCCCAGTCCAAGCACGGCGTACTTCAGCTCTGGCAGCTTTGGCGCACGCTTGCCGGCGATGAACTCGACCAGGCCGATGGCGTCGTCCGGCGGATCGCCCTCGCCCTGGGTGCTGATGACGATGTAGAGCAGACGCTCATTGGCCAGCTCGCGGGTGGCGTAGGCATCGGCGCGGACTACCCGCACTGGCAGGCCGGCGGCTTCGGCCTCGGCAGCCAACTGCTCGGCGGCGCGGCGGGCGTTGCCGGTCTGGCTGCCATAGACCACGGTCAGCCGGGTCTGTGCTGGCTGTGCGGCTTGGCCGCCGGAGATGACGGTAAGGGCAGTGGGAGAGGTACCCTGCGCCAACCCGGCGGCAAACCCGGACAGCCACCACAAGCTGTTCCCATCCAGACCGGCTACCAGTTGCGACAGCAGGACCCTGCGGTCTTCGGGCAAGGGGCTGGGTGGCACGGTCGCGGCGGCGGTCATTTCCATTCCGGTCTAGGTAGGGATGACCGATGCTAGGTACAGCGCGCTATCAGGGGAAAGGAGCAGCGGTTATCGCTTCATGCCCTGCGTTTATTTCAATCGGCGCAATGCCCCCTCCACACTCGGCGGACAGTCCGGAGTCCCGCCCGGCTTCGCTGCTACCCTTGCCTTCGGGCCCCGCCTCCTTATTCCGGCACGCAATGACCGTCACTGCACCCCTGTCACACCTCGACCGCCTGGAAGCGGAAAGCATCCATATCCTGCGCGAAGTTGCCGCCGCCTTTGACAACCCGGTGCTGATGTACTCGGTGGGCAAGGACAGCTCGGTACTGCTACACCTGCTGCTGAAGGCTTTTGCGCCGGGCGTGCCGCCGATCCCGCTGCTGCATGTGGACACCCGCTGGAAGTTCGGCGAAATGATCGCCTTCCGCGACCGTCGGGTAGCCGAGACCGGCACCGAACTACGGGTGCACATCAACCCGGACGGCATCGCCCGCGACATTGGCCCGGTCAGCCACGGCCCCAGCGTGCACACCGACGTGATGAAGACCCAGGGTCTGAAGCAGGCCTTGGACAAGTGGAAGTTCGATGCTGCCATCGGCGGCGCGCGCCGCGACGAAGAGAAGTCGCGGGCCAAGGAGCGGGTGTTTTCGTTCCGCAACGACCGTCATCGCTGGGACCCGAAGAACCAGCGCCCGGAGCTGTGGAATCTGTACAACGCCCGCATCCATCAGGGTGAGAGCGTGCGCGTGTTCCCGCTGTCGAACTGGACCGAGCTGGATATCTGGCTCTATATCTACCGCGAGAAAATCCCGGTGGTTCCGCTGTACCTCGCCGCTGAGCGGCCCGTCGTCGAGCGCGATGGGAGCCTGATCATGGTTGATGACGAGCGCCTGCCGCTGCATCCGGGCGAAGTGCCGCAGCTGCGCAAGGTGCGTTTCCGCACGCTGGGCTGCTATCCGCTGACCGGCGCGATCGAGTCCGAAGCGGACACCCTGGAAAAGATCATCGCCGAGATGCTGGTCTCGACCAGTTCCGAACGCCAAGGCCGCCTGATCGACCACGACCAGTCCGCATCGATGGAGAAGAAGAAGTTGGAGGGGTATTTCTGATGGGGCCTGGAATCGAGCGTCGAGAATTGGGAATTGGTGCTGCAAAGGCAGAAGCAGAAGCTGGCGATCAGGGGGTGTTCGAGGAGCGGGGGCTTGCCATTCCCGATTCCCAACTCCCGACTCCCGGCTCCATCGCTGCCTATCTCAAGACCCACGAAACCAAGCCGCTGCTGCGCTTCATCACCTGCGGCAGCGTCGACGATGGCAAGAGCACGTTGATTGGCCGCCTGCTGTACGAAAGCAAGCGGCTGTTCGATGACCAACTGTCTGCGTTGGAAGCAGATAGTCGCCGTCATGGCACCCAGGGCGAGCGCATCGACTACGCGCTGCTGCTTGACGGCCTGGCCGCGGAGCGCGAGCAGGGCATCACCATCGACGTGGCTTACCGCTACTTCGATACCGATCGCCGCAAGTACATCGTTGCCGATTGCCCCGGGCATGAGCAGTACACCCGCAACATGGCTACCGGCGCCTCGACTGCCGATGTGGCAGTGGTCTTGGTGGATGCGCGCAAAGGCCTGCTTACCCAGACCCATAGACACAGCTACATCATCTCGCTGCTAGGCATCGGCCAGGTGGTGCTGGCGGTGAACAAGATGGATCTGGTCGATTACGACCAGTCCGTGTTTGAACGCATCGTCGCCGAATATCAGGCGCTTGCGGTGCAGTTGGGCATTGCCAACGTGCAGGCGATTCCGTTGTCGGCGCTGGAAGGGCAGAACCTGTCCACGCGTTCGTCGGCGATGCCCTGGTATGGCGGTCCCAGCCTGATCGAGCATCTGGATACGGTCGAACTGAGCGCGCATGACGCGGTCAGCGGGCTGCGCCTGCCGGTGCAGTGGGTCAATCGTCCCAACCAGGATTTCCGTGGCTTTGCCGGCACCATTGCTGCTGGCCAGGTACGCGTGGGTGACGAGGTGGTGGTGCTGCCCTCGGCACGCCGCTCCACGGTCAAGCAGGTGCTGGGCCCGGATGGTCCGCTGGCAGTTGCCGGCACCGGGCAGGCAGTGACGCTGACCCTGGAGGACGAGGTCGACGTCAGCCGCGGCGATGTGATTGCCGCTGCAGGTGATCCGCCGGAAGTGGCCGACCAGTTCGCCGCCCATGTGCTGTGGATGGATGATGCTGCCTTGTTGCCGGGCCGGCCGTACTGGCTTCAGATCGGCAGCCGCACCGTGGCCGCCAATATCAGTGAGATCAAGCACCGCGTTGACGTGAATACGCAGGAGCGACTGGCGGCCAAGCGACTGGAATTGAACGAGGTTGGCTACTGCAACCTGTCGCTGGATGAGCCGGTGGCCTTCGCGCCGTATGCGCAGAACCGCGCATTGGGCGGCTTCATCCTGATCGACCGGCAGACCAATGCCACCGTCGCCGCCGGCACTCTGGATTTCGCCTTGCGCCGCGCCGGCAACGTGCATTGGCAGCATCTGGACGTGGACAAGGCCGCTCGGGCGCGGATCAAGGGCCAGCAGCCCAAAGTGCTGTGGTTTACCGGGTTGTCCGGCGCGGGCAAGTCCACCGTCGCCAATCAGGTTGAGAAGCGCCTGCATGCGCAAGGTGTGCATACCTTCCTGCTGGACGGCGACAACGTCCGCCATGGTTTGAACCGGGACTTGGGCTTCACCGACGAAGACCGTGTGGAGAACATCCGCCGCGTCGCCGAAGTGGCAAGGCTGATGGTTGATGCCGGGCTGGTGGTGCTGGTCAGCTTCATCTCGCCCTTCCGTGCCGAGCGGCAGATGGCCCGCGAGCGCTTCGAGGACGACGAGTTCATCGAGGTATTCGTCGACGTGCCGCTGGCAGTGGCCGAAGCGCGCGATGTGAAAGGCCTGTACCGCAAGGCGCGTGCCGGACAGATCCCCAACTTCACCGGCATTGACTCGCCGTATGAAGCCCCGGAGGCTCCGGAACTGCACCTGCGGGCTGATACCGACAGCGTGCCGGCGATGGTGGAGCAGGTGCTGCAGGCGCTGCGCTGAGTCGCCAGCGCGTTCGCAGGGGCAGGCTGTGGGAGCGGAATTGGCCGCGAAGCCACCGCACCGTCAGCCCCTAATTCATCCGCAATTGCAGCTTCGCCCCCTCCCTTACGCCGAAGGCGGAGGGGAGGGTTGGGGAGGGGTATGCTCTTCGCATTACGGGTGAAGCCCCTTGCCGAGCATGGCTCGGCACTACAGTGGTTCCCACAATAGGGACGTTCCCCCCCTAACGGCACATCCGGCCGTCATCTGACACCGCTAGACTGCTTGATCGTGTATCAGATGGGACTGCGTATGTTCGGGCGATTTGCCGTCACCGTTGTCGGTGGCACTGTCTTGGCGCTGGCGTTGGCCGGATGCAACCGCAAGAACGCTGAGGCGCCGCGGCAAGCTGCCGGAGCGGTGCTGGTCACTACGCAGGTCGTCGAAACCGCTTCGTGGAGCGATACGCTGCAGGCCAACGGCACCGCCAAGGCACGCGAATCCATCATCGTCACCGCCAAGGTCAGCGAAATCATCGACAAGGTGCATTTCGAGAGTGGCCAGCAGGTTGCCGCCGGTGCGCCGCTGGTGACGCTGCGCGGCCAGGCCCAGCAGGCCGCACTGGCCCAGGCGCAGGCGACTTTCGCCGAGGCCGACCGGCTGTACAAGCGCCAGCGCGAACTAGCCGCACAGCAGCTGGTTGCGCATTCAACCCTGGATACCCAGCAGTCGATCCGTGACGCCGCCGAGGCCCGCGTGCAGCAGATGCGCGCCGATATCGGTGACCGCAGCGTACGCGCGCCATTCGCTGGCGTATTGGGCATCCGCCAGGTCAGCCCGGGTTCGCTGCTGACCCCGACCACCGCGATCGCCACGCTGGACGACATCTCCCGCATGCACGTGGATTTCCAGGTGCCGGAAGCGCAGCTGTCCTCGCTGCAGAACGGCGACAAGGTCAGTGGCAGCAGCATCGCCTACCCGGGCCGCACGTTTGAAGGCAGGGTCAGCACCATCGACGCCCGCGTCGATCCGGGCAGCCGCGCGATTACCGTCCGCGCCGATTTCGACAACGCCGACCACTCGCTGCGCCCGGGCATGTTGCTGGACGTACGCCTGTATCGTCCCGAGCGCGATGCGCTGGTGATTCCGGAAATCGCGGTGGTGCAGGTGGGGCGCGACTCTTACGTGTTCCGGGTCAAGCAGGATGAAAGCGTCGAGCGCGCCGACATCAAGGCCGGCACCCGCCGCGCCGGCGTGGTGGAAATTGTCGAAGGGCTGAAGGCCGGTGACCGCATCGTCGTCGATGGCACCGGCAAGCTGCGCCCGGGCATCCGCATCCAGGATGACAAGCCGGCCAAGGCCGCCGACGCGGCCACGCCGCTGAAGCCGGCCGATGTTGCAGTACCGGCCAAGATGGCGACCGCCGGATGAAGCTGTCTGATCTTTCGATCAAGCGGCCGGTATTGGCCGTGGTGATGAGCCTGTTGCTGCTGGTGCTGGGCATCATGTCCTTCACCCGCCTGACCCTGCGCGAGCTGCCGGCCATCGATCCGCCCATCGTCTCGGTGTCGGTGGATTACACCGGCGCCTCGGCGGCAGTGATTGAAAGCCGCGTTACCCAGGTGCTGGAGGACGCGCTGGCCGGTATCGAGGGCATCGATACCATCAACGCACGCAGCACCAACGGCCGTGCCTCGGTCAGCATCGAGTTCAACGCCAACCGCGACATCGAAGCCGCGGCCAACGACGTGCGCGATGCGGTCAGCCGCGTTGCCGACCGCATGCCGGAAGAAGCGCGGCCGCCGGAAATCGCCAAGGTCGAGAGCGACGCCGACCCGATCATCTGGTTCAACATGTCGTCCTCGGTGATGGATACGCTGGAACTCAGCGATTACGCCGACCGCTATGTCGTGGACCGGTTCTCCAGCATCGACGGCGTTGCGCAGGTGCGCATCGGTGGCCGCCAGCGCTATGCGATGCGGGTGTGGCTGGACCGCGACCAGCTGGCTGCACGTGGGTTGACCGTCAACGAAGTTGAAACCGCGCTGCGCAACGAAAACGTGGAGCTGCCGGCCGGCCGCATCGAATCGGCCGACCGCGATTTCACCCTGCGCGTGGAGCGCAGCTACGTGGCACCGGCTGACTTTGCCAGCATTCCGCTGGGCAAGGGCAATGACGGTTACGTGGTACGCCTGGGCGATGTGGCCAAGGTCGAACTGGCTTCGTCCGAGCGTCGCGCCTATTTCCGCAGCAACGGCGAGCCGGGCATCGGCCTGGGCATCGTCAAGACGTCGACGGCCAATGCGCTGGATGTGGCGCGTGATACCCGTGCCGAAGCCGAGCGCATCGCCCAGACCTTGCCGAAAGGCACGCAGATCTTCGTCGCCTTCGACAACACCACCTTCATTGAAGCCGCCGTGGAGCGCGTTTACGCCACGCTGGTCGAGGCGATGATCCTGGTGCTGATCGTGATCTGGCTGTTCCTGGGCAGCCTGCGCGCAGCAGTGATTCCGGCGGTGACGGTGCCGGTGTGCCTGGTTGCGGCCTTCATCGCGCTGTTCGCGTTCGGCTTCTCGATCAACCTGTTCACCCTGCTGGCGCTGGTGCTGTGTATCGGCCTGGTGGTGGATGACGCCATCGTCGTGGTCGAGAACGTGCAGCGCCGCATCGATCTGGGTGAGCCGCCGCTGGTGGCCGCCAAGCGCGGTACCGCGCAGGTGGCCTTCGCGGTGATCGCGACTACCGCTGTTTTGGTGGCGGTGTTCCTGCCGGTTGGTTTCCTTGAGGGCAATACCGGCCGCCTGTTCCGTGAGTTGGCGGTTGCGCTGGCCGCAGCGGTGGCCTTGTCGGCCTTCGTCGCGCTGACGCTGACGCCGATGATGGCCTCCAAGCTGCTCAAGCCGCATAGCGAGCAGAAGGTCAGTCGCCTGCATGGCTTCATCAACCGTCAATTGGCGCGCTTGTCGGCTGCCTACGGGCGTGTGTTGGATCGCCACGTGCAGCGCAGCTGGATCTTCGGCTTGGTGATGCTGGGCGCACTCGGCGCCAGCTGGGGTCTGTTCAAGCTGATTCCTTCTGAGCTTGCTCCGGCCGAAGACCGTGGCTCGTTCCAGATCATGATCGATGGCCCGGAAGGCGCTGGCTACGACTACACAGTGGAGCAGGTGCAGCAGGTCGAGAAGATCGTCTCGCGCTTCGTCGGCCCCGAAGAACCCATCGTCCGCGCCAATCCGCGCGTACCCGGTGGTTGGGGCAACAGCGAGGAAATGCATACCGGCCGCATGAGCGTATTCCTGCAGCCCTGGCGCAACCGCAGCGAGGCCACGGTGGATGTGGCCAACGACCTGCAGAAAGAACTGAACAACCTCAGCGGCGTGCGCGTGCGCACCATGGTTGGTGGCGGCCTGGTGCGCAGCATGGGCCAGCCGTTCCAGATCGTGCTCGGTGGCCCGGAATATGCGGAAATCGCTCAGTGGCGAGATCGCCTGCTGGAGCGCATGGCCGATTACCCCGGCTTGGTCGGCGCGGATTCGGATTACAAGGAAACCCGGCCGCAGATGCGGGTCAACATCGACCGCCAGCGTGCGGCCGACCTGGGCATCTCGGTCACCGATATCGGTCGCGCGCTGGAAACCATGATGGGCTCGCGCCGCGTCACCACCTTCGTCGACAACGGCGAGGAATACGACGTACTGGTGCAGGCCGGCCGCGAAGGCCGTACCTCTCCGGCTGACCTGTCGGCGATCCAGGTGCGTGCACGTTCGGGTGAACTGGTACCGCTGTCCAACCTGGTCACGCTCAGCGAAGTGGCCGAGGCCGGCAGCCTCAACCGTTTCAATCGCCTGCGCTCGATCACCATCAGCGCCAACGTCGCGCCCGGTCACACCCTGGGTGAAACCATAGACTGGGCCAAGCAGGTTGCCGCAGAAGAGTTGCCCGAATACGCGCAGATCGACTGGAAGGGCGAGTCGCGCGAGTACCAGAGCGCCGGCAGCGCGGTGTTGCTGACCTTTGCGATGGCCTTGCTGGTGGTGTATCTGGTGCTGGCCGCGCAGTTCGAGAGTTTCATCCATCCGCTGGTGATCATGCTGACCGTGCCGTTGGGGGTGCTCGGTGCCTTCGTCGGTCTGTACCTCAGCGGCGGCACGCTCAACCTGTTCAGTCAGATCGGCATCGTCATGTTGGTGGGCCTGGCAGCGAAGAACGGCATCCTGATCGTTGAGTTCGCCAACCAGCTGCGTGATGAAGGCCGCAATGTGCATCAGGCCATCGTCGAGTCGTCGATGGTGCGCCTGCGCCCGATCCTGATGACCTCGATCGCCACTGTGGTTGGTGCGATCCCGCTGGTCGTGGCCGGTGGTCCTGGCTCGGCCAGCCGCGCCACCATCGGCATCGTGGTGATCTTCGGTGTCAGCGTGTCGACCTTCCTGTCACTGTTCGTGGTGCCGGCGTTCTATGCCTTGCTGGCCCCGTACACCAAGTCGCCAGAAACCGTGGCCAACGCGCTGGAAAAGCTCGAGCGCGAGACGCCTGCGGTTGGTGGCCATGCGTGAGCCGCTGCTCGGCGGTCGCGTCCAGTTACGCCCCTGGCAAACAGGGGACCTGGATGCACTGCTCGAGCATGCCAATGATGCTGAGGTTTCGCGGGGGCTGAGCACGCGTTTCCCCTATCCGTATACCCGCGCCGATGGCGAGGCGTTTCTGGGTGGACAGGTGCTGGACCTGCGGGGGCAGGTGTTCGCGCTGGTGATTGATGGCCAGGCCTGCGGCGGTATAGGGGTTACCCAGGGCAAGGCCGAGCGTCGCTATTCGGCATCATTGGGCTACTGGCTGGGCCGGCGCCATTGGGGGCAGGGCATCATGACCACGGTGGTGGGTGCCTATGTGCCGTGGGTGATGGATAGCCTGGAGCTGGCACGGCTGTCCGCGCAGGTGATGGCCGGCAACCCGGCCTCGGCGCGGGTGCTGTTGAAGAATGGATTCGTGGAGGAGGGCACCGAGCGCCAATCGGTGTTCAAGGACGGGCAGCTGCATGACATGCGCTGCTTCGCCCAGATCAGGACTTGGCTGCAATCCGCGTAGGAGCCCTGCACAACCGGGCTTAATCGTGGAAAAATCGGCCAGCCCCGGGATTCCGGGCTTTGGCTACCTTTCAGCTTTCCGGGGAATTACGTGGAATCCATCGTCGAAACGATCAACGGCATCATCTGGAGTAACGCGCTCATCTTCATGTGTCTGGGCGCGGGTCTGTGGTTCAGTGTTCGCACCCGTTTCATGCAGATTCGGGGTTTTGCCGAAATGTGCCGGCTCACCGTACGCGGCGAGAAGTCCGACGCCGGTGTGTCCTCGTTCCAGGCCCTGGCCATGTCGATGGCTGGCCGCATGGGTATCGGCAATATCGCCGGCGTGGCCACGGCCATTGCCTATGGTGGCCCGGGTGCGATCTTCTGGATGTGGGTGATGGGCTTCCTCGGAGCCGCCACCTCGTATGTGGAATCGACGTTGGCACAGATCTACAAGACTAAGGATGCCGAAGGCCGTTATCGCGGTGGCCCGGCGTACTACATTGAAAAGGCGATGGGTGTTAAGTGGTACGCCACCGCCTTTGCCGTGGCCACCGTCATTGCCGCTGGCTTCCTGCTGCCGGGCGTACAGGCCAATGCCATCGCCGACAGCGCAGTCAACGTGCTGTGCACCGGCGCTGATGCCTGCGCATCGGTGGGCGGCACTGGCAGCATGAAGCTGTGGATCGGCCTGAGCGTCGCCGTGCTGCTGGGCATCATCATCTTCGGCGGTGTAAAGCGTATTGCCAGCTTTGCTGAAGTAATCGTGCCGTTCATGGCGCTGGGCTTCATCCTGATGGCGATCGTGGTGATGATGCTCAACGCCAGCAAGGTGCCGGCGATGTTCTCGGACATCTTCTCCAGCGCCTTCGGTGCGCATGCGGCCTTCGGCGGCATCATCGGCCAGGCCATTGCCTGGGGCGTGAAGCGCGGCATCTACGCCAACGAAGCCGGCCAGGGCACCGGCCCGCACGCCGCTGCTGCTGCCGAGGTCTCGCACCCGGCCAAGCAGGGTTATGTGCAGGCTTTCGCCATCTATTTCGACACCATGCTGGTCTGCACCTCGACCGCGTTCCTGGTGTTGTCTACCGGCATGTACAACGTATTTCGCGAAGTGACCGTCGGCGGCGTGACCAAGCTGGAGGCCATCATTACCGGTGTACCGGGGGTGCAGCCCTCCGAAGGCGCCCTGTTCACCCAGGCGGCGGTGGAGTCGGTGCTGCCGGGCTGGGGCGCTGGTTTTGTGGCGCTGGCGCTGTTCTTTTTCGCCTTCACCACGATCATGGCCTATTACTACATGGCCGAAACCAACCTGACCTACCTGGCGGGCAGCAACCGCACCCACCCGGCAGCGATGCTGGTGCTGCGTGTCGGCATCATGGCGATGGTGGTGTTTGGCGCCTACCACAATGCGAAAATGGCCTGGGCGCTGGGTGACATCGGCGTGGGCTTGATGGCTTGGCTGAACGTGGTCGCCATCCTGATCCTGCAAAAGCCTGCCATGCTTGCACTGACCGACTATGAGCGGCAGAAGAAGCTGGGCCTGGACCCGGTCTTCGACCCCGATGCATTGGGCATCAAAAATGCCGATTTCTGGCGTAGCAACAAGTAATCCAAAGGAACCGCTGTGAGTAACCCCTGGAACAACCGTCGCCCTTCCTCGCGGCCACCCCGCGCAATTCCGGCTGCACCCTCGGCCGCACGTGAAGGCGACGGCGTCCCGGTACGCGGCGGTGATGAGATGCGTCTGTACGGCGTCAACGCCGTGCAGGCGATGTTTGCCAAGCGCCCGCAGGCGCTGCGCAAGCTGTATCTGGCCGAGGACATGATCCCGCGGCTGCAGCCGGTGCTGAAGTGGTGTGTAGCCAACCGCGTGGGTTACCGCGTGGTCGGCGATGGCGACCTCAACAAGCTGGCCGCCACCACGCACCATGAAGGTCTGGTGGCCGACGTGCAGAAGCAGGAGCCGCTGCCGTTGGCGACCTGGCTGGCCTCGCTGCAGGACGGCCCCGCGCTGGCCTTGTGGCTGGACGGCGTGGGCAACCCGCACAACTTCGGCGCGATCCTGCGCTCGGCTGCGCACTTTGGGGTCAAGGGGATCCTGTTGCCGGCGGACTCGACGCTGGCGCTGTCCGGCGCCGCTGCGCGCGTAGCCGAAGGCGGCGCCGAGTCGGTGCCGTTGGTGCGTCTGCCGGCTTTGCCGCAGGCCGTGGCGCAGCTGCGTGATGCCGGTTTCGGCCTGGCTGCGACTTTGGTGGCCGACGGCGACAACGTGTTCACCACCGAGCTGCCGGACCGGATGGTCTACGTGATGGGCGCGGAGAGTGAGGGCATGGACCGCGATTTCGCCCAGAGCTGTGACCTGCGTTTGTCGATTCCGGGTAGCGGCGCGGTGGAAAGTTTGAACGTCGCCTCTGCGACGGCAGTATTCCTGGCCAGCTGGAACAGCCGCAAGCAGCGCTGAAAAGCGCGGTAGTGCCGAGCCATGCTCGGCAGAGGCTTCACTAGCCAGCTAACAGCCTACCCCTCCCCAACCCTCCCCTTCGCTGCGCGAAAGGGAGGGAGCAAACGCGGTAGTGCCGAGCCACGCTCGGCAGAGGCTTCACCGGTAACGCCCATGCCGAGCATGGCTCGGCTCTACAGGTGTCGATTGACTGAACGTTCCGGCCGGCGATTCAGCGCGGTGTACGCACCATGCGTTCGAGCAGGTGCTCGACGATACCGGCAGGGTTGGCCGTGCGCCCGACATGAGTGACCGAGGTCTGCACCACCGAGCTGCGCTTGGCAGTGAGGAAGTGAAAACGTGCGCGCGGCGGCAGTTGAGCAATCGGTCCGGCATCGGGCTCGCCACGACAGATCGCGACGATGGCATCCAGCCACGGCTGAACTGCAGCCTGATCCAGTTGCGGCGCAAACGCCTGCAGACGCGCGACATCAATCTCGATGGCGGCTTGCAGGTGTCCTGCACTGGGGCAGGAGACGATCACGCCCACGTTGATGAATTCCTCGCGCTCCACCCGCGGTACCACGCGGATGATGGCGTAATCATAGGTATGCAGCGTGGGCACGGATGGCCTCCTGTACGAAGGCTTCGCGCAATTGCAGGCGGCGCTTCAAATAGTTTGCATAGGCCGAGCGGTAAGCGCTTGCATCGGCAAAACTGGGCTCGGTCTGCAGCCAGCTGTCGGGAATCTGCGCGACGATGCCGTCGATGACTGCGTCGGTCAGCAAGGGGGCCAGCGCGGCGTCGGCGTCAGCAATGCGGCTGGCGAACGGCAGCAATACGTGGTCTTTGATCAGCACGAACGGCTTGCCGCAGGCTTCGCCGGCGTTCTCCCAATCGTGGTGGAAGTACAGCGCCGCGCCATGATCAATCAGATAGAGCTTGCGGTGCCAGACCATCAGGTTGGGATTGCGCGCAGTGCGATCCACGTTGCTGGTGTAGGCATCAAACCAGACGATGCGCGAGGCCAGTTCGGCATCGGGTTGCATCGCGGCAGGGTCGTAATTGATCGCGCCCGGGAGGTAGTCACTGCCCAGATTGGTGCCCTCGCTGGCGCGGATCAGGTCCTGGATTTCCGGGTCGGGCTCGGTGCGGGCGAACTCGCGGTCCAGTTCGACCAGGGCGATGTCCGGCATCGGCAGACCCAGTACCTGCGCAAGCCGGCCAACAACCAGTTCGGCGATCAGCGCTTTGGGGCCTTGGCCGGCACCACGGAACTTGATGACGTACATGCCGTCGTCATCGGCTTCGATCACCGCTGGCAATGAGCCGCCTTCGCGCAACGGTGTGATGTAGCGGGTGGCGTGAACGGTTTTCACGGGAATGTGCTGTCTGGAAGAACGGCAAGCCTAGCGCAAAGCTGGCGCACCCGGTGGTATAGCTGACCGCAGGCGCTCGTGCGTTCATGCGGTCAGAGACATGCCACGGCCAAGTTAGCTGCAGCTTTAGATCAGAGCGTGGCTTGCTGGTTCGCATGAGGGCTATCGATGCGGTCCCTGGATGGACTGGCAATCACCCGGTTGCGTCCTTCGTGCTTGGCCCGGTACACGGCAAGGTCTGCGCGCTCCAGTGCGTTTTCCAGATCATCCGCTGCCACCACCAGGGTGACGCCGAAGCTGGCGGTCATGGTCTGTTTCGCCGGTGAGCAGCGCATCTCGCTGAGACCGATGCGGATACGTTCAGCAATCCGGATGGCAGTAGGTAGATCAGCACAGCGCAACAGCAGCACGAATTCCTCGCCACCAAAGCGCGCGACCAGATCGCCCGGGCGCGTCATCTGCTGCAGCACTACACCGACCTGTCGCAGTACGTTGTCGCCGGCTGCATGGCCCCAGGTGTCGTTGACCTGTTTGAAATGGTCGACGTCGCAGGCAAGCAGTGCCCAGTGGTTGCTGGGACTGTGTTGCAGGCGCTGGTTGGCGATCTCGAAGAAGGCGCGGCGGTTGAGCAGCAGGGTAAGCGGATCGTGGTTGCGCTCATGGCGCAGTTCGCCCATCAGTTGCTGGGCCAGCCCGCCGAGCAGCAGAAACAGCAGCCACAGATTGAGCAGCAGGTTGAAGGCCAACATCCACAGCCATAGCCCTGAGCGCGGCAAGCCGCTGCTGGTGAACCAGCCGGCCAACAACCAGGCCAGCAGGGGCCGCAGGACCGCGTACACCACCAGCAACAGGTAGGTCCGGCGTAGCAATCGCTCGAACAATGCCTCGGCTCGGTCACGGCCAAACAGTACCGGCAATGCCAAGGCAAGCAGCAGTCCCATGCCCAGGTTGAGGAAGACGATGCGCGCGCCCAGCACGTCATTGAGCTGGGAGAAGCAGAACAACGCGAACAACGTACTAAAGCTGATGGCCAGTGCAGGCCCCGCCGGCACCTTGCCGCCGGACCTTAGCGCGAAGCCCTGTGCGGTGGCCCAACTGCCCGCGCAGTACAGAGCACCGGTCAGCAGCGACCAGGTTGCCAGCCGGGCGTTGTCCATCAGGATCTGCGCGGCCAGCGGGAAGGCGGTAAGGATGTAGCCTGCGGCCAGCCACAGCAGGTAGCGGTGCTCGCGTAATGAACGCCAGCCAGCCAGTAGCGCCAACCCCAACAGCAGGGATGTGGCGGGAACCACAAGTGGGAAGTACTGTTCAGCTGTGGCGTTCAAGGGTCAAGCCACGTTCGACGATTTGGACAGGCGAGGGTGCGAAGTATATGGGCAGGCAGGCGACATGCGATGGTTGGCGCAGCGCGCGCGTGGTTTTCCAATGGTCGCGTGCCGGCGCGGCGGCGAAGGCACTGCTGAGCCTGCTTGCGGCGTTGGCGTTGGCATCCTGCACTACGCTGCCTTCGGCTCCACCTGGGCCGGCACCGGCGACGGTGCAGGATCAGATCGTCCGGCGCATTCCGGCGACCGTCGCTGATCGCGTTGGCTGGGCGGGCGATATCCGCGTGGCCTTGGACGCGCAGCACATCGACGCCTCGGCCGAGAACATCTGCGCAACGCTGGCGGTGATCGAACAGGAGTCCGGCTACCGCGCCAATCCCGAGGTGCCCAATCTGCCGCGGATTGCCCGCGGTGAAATAGACCGTCGCGCCGCTGCTGTGCATATACCGAAGTTGCTTGTGGACGCAGGTTTGAAGGTGAAGGGCAGTGATGGCCGCAGCTACGGTGAGCAGTTGGCGCGGGTGCGCAGCGAACGGGATCTGAGTGAGTTGTACGAAGAAATCATCGGCCGCGTGCCGATGGGGCAGCGTTTGTTTGCCGGCAAAAATCCCGTGCAGACCGGCGGCGCGATGCAGGTCAGCATTCCGTTTGCACAGGCCAATGCGCAGAGCTATCCGTACCCGGTGGCGCGCAGCATCCGCGATGAAGTGTTCACTCGGCGCGGTGGTGTGTACTTCGGCATCGCCCATTTGCTCGACTATCAGACGCCTTACACGCAGAAGGTGCATCGGTTTGCCGATTACAACGCGGGCCGCTACGCCAGTCGCAATGCTGCTTTCCAGAGCGCGGTAAGCAGTTTGACCGGCGCGTCGCTGGCGCTGGACGGCGATCTGCTGGTGCCGGATGCGCCCATCGACAAGCCGGGGCAGACCGAGCTGGCAGTGCGCAGGCTTGCGCCGCGACTTGGCATGGATGAGCGTGAGATACGTCGCGCGCTTGCGCAGTCGGATCGTTTGGAGTTCAGTTACAGCGCGCTGCATTCGCAGGTGTTTGCGTTGGCTGATGCGCGTGTGGGGAGGGCGTTGCCACGTGCGTTGATACCGGGCATCCGCCTGGACAGCCCCAAGATCACCCGCGAACTGACCACTGAGTGGTTCGCCAACCGGGTAGACAGCCGCTACCGCCAATGCCTGCAAAGGTAGTGCCGAGCCATGCTCGGCATGGGCGTTGCCGATAAGCAGATTGTAGGAGCTGCGTAAGCCGCGAAGCCGGCACCAATGAAGTGCCGGAATAACCGTGATCGGATAGATCACCAGCTTCGCGGCTGACGCCGCTCCCACAAAATCCGGATCTTTGCACCGATGCAGATGGCCGCTACGGCCACAGACGCAGCGGTAGTGCCGAGCCATGCTCGGCAGAACCGTCACCAATAGGCCATTGTGAGAGTGGCGTAAGCCGCGAAGCCGGCATCATTGAAGTGCAGGGATAGCAGTGATCAGTCGGATCACCAGCTTCGCGGCTGACGCCGCTCCTACAACCCCACAAAATCGGTCGGCCTGTATCAGGCCTTGACCGGATGCCGCGCCAGGGCGCGGGCGCCGGTGATGATCATGCGGATCATCTGCGACATCTCTTCGATCAACTCAGGGTCGCGCTGTTCGGGCAGATCAATTGCGCTGCCGCCCATGGCGAATACCAGCCGGGTGATGGCTTTGGCCGCGAGCGCTGGTTCGTGCAGGGTGGCGCCATCGAGCGCGGCCAGCCGCACGAGGTCGGCTTTTAATTCTTCTTCGAAATAACCCAGCTCGCGGTCCACGGCGTGTTTGAACGCGTCCGAGCCGGCAGTGCCTTCACGCAACAACACGTGCATCAGGCGGTCGTCGGCGCGCAGCTGCTCCATGAAGGTTTCCACCGACAGGCGGATCACGCCGCGATTGCTGTCGGCCGCGCGCAGCCGTGCCTGGCCGATGATGGTGCGCAGTGAGCGACCGGCCAGATCTATCAGTGCAACCGTCAATTCATCCATGTCGCGGAACTGGCGATAGAACGAATTTGGTGCGATCCCTGCCTCGCGCGCGACCTCGCGCAAGCTAAGCGTGGACACGCTGCGGTGCGGGCCGATCAGGGATAAAGCGGCAGCCAACAGGTCGTCACGCGAGATGGAAGCCTTGCGCGCCGGGTGCAGGTCGTCTTGTGCGGGCAGGGGCTGTTCGCGTGCTGTCATGGGGCTCGGGCCGGTCAGGTGCGTGAATCATAGCCTGTACTGGCAATATACAACTGTATACACAGTCGTATGCTCGGCCGTATAGTGCGCGACATGAGTGCTGTCTACCGCAATACCTCGCCGCCGCCGATCCCGTGGCTGAGTGAAGGCTTCTTTGATTTCTGGTCCACCCGGGTGCATCCGCTGTGGACGCTGCGGCGGCCATTGGCCCGGCTGGTGGCGCGCCACCAGGCCAGCGCCGACGCCGTCACCCTGGAATTGCAGCCCAATCGCCACTTCCGTGGCCTGCAGGCCGGGCAGCACGTCAATCTGGGCGCGGAACTGGATGGCCGCCTGACCACGCGCAGCTACAGCCCTGTCCTGCTTGAAAATGGTCGTCTGGCGATCACTGTCAAGCGTATTGCCGGTGGCAAGCTCAGTCAGTACCTGTCTGAACAGGCTGTCATCGGCGAGGTGTTTGCGCTGGGGCAGGCCTTCGGCGAAATGCTGCTGCCGTCAGCCCCGGCACCAAAGTTGGTGATGCTGGCTGCTGGCAGCGGCATCACCCCGATGCGCGCTTTGCTGCGCCAGCTCGACGCGCAGGGCATGCCGGGCGCGGTCGATCTGATCTATTGGGCGCGCCAGCGCGAGCAGCTGTGCTTCGTTGACGAATTCAAAGCCATTGCCGCGCGTCACCCGTCGTTCCGTCTGCATCTGGCGGTGACCGGTGAGGCCGCGGCGCGCGTGGGCAGTTATGACCTCGACGGTCTCGGCGATCTGGGCGCAGCGCATGTGTTTGCCTGCGGTCCGGGTGGTTTCGTGGATGCTGCGCGGACACGCCTGCAGGCACAGGTGGCGCAGTTCGACAGCGAGGCGTTCAGCGTCCCGCAGCTGGCCGCAGTGGAGCAGGGCAGTGTGCAGGTACAGCTGCTCAAAACCGGCCGTACGCTCACCGTGCCGCGTGGCGTTGCCTTGTTGCCTGCGCTTGAAGCAGCAGGTATCAAGCCGGCCAGCGGCTGTCGCATGGGTATCTGCAATACCTGCGTTTGCGGGAAAACCTCGGGCATCACCCGCCATACCTTGACCGGCGACTACGCCAGCGAGCCGTCTGTTCCGCTCAAACTGTGCGTCAACAGCGCCAGTACCGATTTGATCCTGGAGTTGTAAGTCATGTCCTCCGTGTACAACCGCGTGCTGTCTCCCGCTGAGCTGCAGACCTTTGGTGATGAACTCGACGCCGTGAAGGCGCGACATCAAGCCCTGCTCGGTGCCAGCGATGCGCGCTACATCCGTCGGATCGTGGCGGCGGTGCGTTGGACCGGCGTAGCCGGGCGTGCGCTGTTGTTCCTTGGCGCATTCGTGCACGTCGTGCTGGTACCGGCATGGATTGCCGGTGTGCTGTTACTGGCGCTGTCCAAGATCCTGGAAAACATGGAGCTGGCGCACAACGTCATCCATGGCCAGTACGACTGGATGGGCGACCCGCAGCTGCAGGGCAAGACCTACGAATGGGATATCGCTGGCACCTCGGAAAACTGGCGCAAGACGCATAACTTCCGCCACCACACCTACACCAACGTGCGCGGGCTGGACGATGACATCGGCTACGGCCTGCTGCGGATTTTCCCGGAGCAGCGCTGGCATCCGTTCTTCCTCGCCCAGCCATTTGTGGCGGTGGTGTTTGCGCTGCTGTTCGAATGGGGCATCGCCATACAGGATCTGCGCATCGGCCGCGTTCTGGTCGGCAAGATGACCCTCAAGCAGCTTTGGAACCAGGCGCGTCCGGTTGGGCGCAAGGTGATGCTGCAGGTGCTGAAGGACTACGTGCTGTTCCCGGCATTGGCTGGCCCGTTCTTCCTGCCGGTGTTGCTGGGTAACGTGGCGGCCAACATCATCCGCAACGTCTGGACTTATGTGGTGATCTTCTGTGGTCACTTCACCGCCGATGCCGAAACCTTCCCCAAGGAATGCATCCGCAACGAAGGCCGCGGCCATTGGTATCTGCGCCAGCTGCGCGGCTCATCCAATCTGACCGGCGGCAAGTTGATGAACGTGATGACCGGCAACCTCAGCCATCAGATCGAGCATCACTTCTATCCGGATATCCCGGCCAACCGCTATGCGGCGATGGCGGTGGAAGTGAAGGACATCTGCGCGCGCTACGGCCAGCACTACAACACCGGCTCACTGCCGCGCCAGTTCGGGCAGGTGATGTGGCGGATCCTGCGCCATGCCTTCCCGAGCAAGCCGGCGCCGGAACGGCCGTTGGTTGGTGAACCACAGGCTGAAGCCAGCTGAGGCAGTTGAGTCTGCTGATGGTCTGAAAAGCGCGACGCTACCCGTACGGGTGCGTCGCGCTCTGGTTTTGGCGTTGTGCTACGCGCGGCTCAGTCCGAAGCTCAGTTCCCGGCTGTGGCTGCATCGCTCGAGCTTAGCGATCAGCCTGCTCCGATCCTGCATCTTCCAGGCCGGGATTCACTCGCTTGCCGATGTCCTTCAGCCGAGCCAGCTGGTCGACCATTGTTGGACCGTCATCCAGACTGGTAACGAAGGTCCAGAGGTAGGTCATCACCGCATATACATGCCCAGGCGTGACGTCCGTGGTGGTGGCCAGTTGCATCATGGTTAGTGCGAACAAGGCAGCAGCGGCGGTCCCAACCACGAGGAACGCACCGGCTTCCCGGTCCGACAGCCAGATGCGCAGGCGCGAAAGAACGGTGTAGTGGCGAAGAAGGGTCCCGGCTTTGACCCGCTCCACCATCCGGATCTCATGCTCCAGCCGGTCATTCAGACGTCCATGCAAGCGCTCGTTGCGGCGCGCGTAGCGGGGGAGCACCGTCATTCCAAGCAGCAGTACCGACAGCGCCGCGACGCCGACCCACGGCTCGATCACCAGCAGCATGATCGCTGCACCCACCATCGATACCAACGCGGTGGTGATGATCGGCACGTGCTTCTCGAAGAAGTCGACGAACTCGCGGGCCAGCACAACCCGTGCGGCGACCGTGGAGGTTGCCTGCATCTGCTGCCGCTGCGCGAGCACCACGCCAACCGCCAGATCCGCGTAGATTCGCGTGAATACGCGGGTGTCCATCGCCCTGCGCGCTGCGCCTATCAGCCAGAACGACAGCACCACGCCCGCGTACCAGATGGCCTTGTAGACATCGCCTTTGATGATCGAGTCCACGGCGAATCCGGCAAATAGCGGGTAGGCGAGCAGAAGTGCATTTTCCGCGGCGACGAGCGAGAGAGTCAGGCTGATCTGGCCCGGATAGGCCTTTGCCAGAGCAATCAGAGTGCTTGCTGCAGTCTGCTGCCCGATCTGGGTGGCGGGACCTGAGAGCGGCCCTGAAGATGGAATGCGGTTCATGTCGGGATGTAGAATTGAGCGGTCGCTCAATTCTACTTGAGCGGTCGCTCAATCGCTTGAGCCGATATGCTTTCCATTCAGTTCTGCCCAATAGGTGTCGTTTGGCCATTCCTTCCCGTCGAGATCAGATCATTGAAGCGGCTTTGCATCTGTTTCGAACGAATGGCTTGGCCAATGTCTCCACACGCGATATATCCGCCCACGCGGGCATTTCCCGCAGTCACATCTATCACTACTTCGCCGACTGGAATGAGCTCCGCCGCGAAGCATTCGCCCGTTTCGCCAACGAGCAGCTTGAGCAGGTGAAGGTAGCGGTCCAACCCCTGGCGCCGGACGAAGCACTCGCTTTCTTTCTGAGCGACTGTTTGCCGGCAACCGACGATGACTCCTGGATGTTGTGGCTCGATGCCTGGGATGAGGCCATGCATGACCCCAAGCTGTCGGCGACCTATCTGGCGGTGAACCAGCAGTGGCAGGACCTCTTGGCCGGAATAGTGCAGCGCGGCGTGGATGCGGGTACTTACCAATGCGCGTCGCCAACGCGTGTGGCCCGGCAGCTGTTCGCTCTGGCGATGGGCTATGCCAACGACCTGATGCTGCTGCGATCGGACGATGAGCGCTCAGCGATGGAAAGTGAGCTGGCCGAGGTTGCCCAACTGCTGCTCGGCACTGCAACGGCACGTGGTTGATCGAGGCCCTCGTCTCAGTCCCTCACGGGCTTTGCCGATGGTTGGATCAGCCTTGCCGCAGGCTGCATGCGCAGTCCAAACAACGGCCGCATCGGTGCACAGCGCCGGATCAATTCACAGGCGCCAAGACACAAGGCAAACGTGGCCACGATAAGGATGACCGCCTCTGTGCCAGGGTTCAGCTGCAGCGGCTTGAGGTTGTGCGCAAGCACGACAATCACCGTCTGGTGCAGGACGTACAACGGGAACACCGCCAGAGTGAGGTAGCGCAGTACCGGACTGTCGGCCTCGCGCCAACGATAGGCAAAGCCCAGCAAGGCGGCGATCACGCACCATTGGTCCACCGCCCAGACAACCCGAAGGACGAGCCGCAATTCCAGCGGCGGCGGTTGCGCGTCGTTGTAGCCGGAGAAATACCAGACGTGGATGAGCGCGGCGTAGCTGATTCCAGCAGCAGCCAGTGATAGCCAACGCAGGCGCTGTAGCGATTCCCAGAAGCGGGTGTTGAACGCAGCAAGGAAGCCGATCAGGAAGATGCTGGCGTACTGGGCATGGTTGTACCAGTCGTCAGTCAGTGCGTGGGTCTGCTCGAAGCGGCTTACCAGCAGCAGGCGTGCTGCTGCTAGGACGACTACCGGGACAATCAGCGCGCCCCAGCCGTTCAGGGCGACACCGGTCGATTGGCGCAGGCGCTGCAATGCGGAGCTGGGCAACAGCCGCCACAACAGCCAGGCCAGAAGGGTGTAGCTCCACAGATAGGGCAGGAACCAGAGGTGGTTCCAGGTCGGGACGCGCAGGCAGCCGTCGCTGTCACAGAAACCCTGGTAACCACTGAGGTACTTGCCGTAGAACGCCCAGTAGGATTCGTTGTACCCGCCGGGTAGCTGCTCGACCACCTGGTAGTAGGCCTGTGGTGGCACGATCACCGCCATCCCGAACAGCAACGGCAGCAGCAACTGCCAGGAGCGGCGGCGCAGCAGGCCGACAGACTGGCGCTGGAACATGACGGCGGTAGCCACGCCCGAGATCAGGAACAGCAGCGACATCCGCCACGGCGAGGTCAGCAGCATGAATGGCTCCGGCGCAATGCTCGCGGCCGGGCTTTTGACGTGCCAGTCCCAGCTCACGTAGTACATGCCAACGTGGTAGATGACCAAAAGGCCAAAGGCGATTACCCGCAGCCAATCCAGATCGTGGCGCCTGTGCATTGCGTGTCCAGCGGATGAGAAGGCCTTCATTACGGCTCCGGATGCGCACACCGTAGGGTCGGAAGGGCCGACCTGCGGGCACCAAGGGACGAGTGGTGGCGATCTGGGGATGGTCAGCGACGGCTGCGACCGCCGCGCCGTCTAGAATGCGCAGATGAACCAAGCCGCATCGCCGCCCCTGTTGAATCGTACCAATCCCTGGCGGCAAAGCATGGAGCTGCTGTTCTGGTTGCTGCTGGTGTTGATCAACTGCAGCGGCAATGCGATCACCACCTGGATGGATGCGAACCGCTCCGGTGCACCCTCCATGGAATGGTGGGAGCCCTGGGTCTGGGAATTCTCCAGTGGACTGGTCTGGTTACTGTTGCTGGTGCCAGCAATCGTCTGGTTCAGCTGGCGCTGGCCGCTGCATCTGGACAACTGGCGGCGACGCCTGCCTTGGTACCTGCTGGCCAGTGTGCCGATCTCGCTGCTACACGTGCTGGCCATGTTCGGGATCAGGATGCTCGCCTATGCCGTGGTCGGGGAACGCTATCAGGTCGGCTCCTGGCTGGACGAGCTGCTATACGAATACCTCAAGGATGTGCGCACCTACGCCGCCATCCTGTTCTGCATCGATGGCTACCGCTTTCTGCTTCGACGTCTGCAAGGCGAGGCACAGTTGCTGGCCGAGCCTGATGAAGGGCCGCCGGTGGAGCCCATCGATCATCCGGAGCGGCTGCTGGTACGCAAGCTGGGCCGCGACTTCCTGATCGCAACGGCCGATATCGAATGGGCGCAGGCCGCCGGCAACTACGTCAACCTGCACCTGCGCGGCCACGACTACCCGCTACGGATCACCATAGCTGCGCTGGAACAGAAGCTGGATGCCGCGTGTTTCGTTCGGGTCCATCGCAGTTGGTTGATCAACCTGGCACATCTGGTGTCGATCGAGCCGCTGGAAGGCGGTGAGGCCCTGTTGCATATGGCCGATGGCAAACAGGTCGCTTGCAGTAGACGCTACCTGCCGGCGCTGAAGTCGAAGTTGAGCAGCACCACGGAAGATCCCGCCACGGTCTGAGTCGGCAAGGGGCGGGCGGCGTCAGGCCGTCGGGGAAACACGGCACAATGCAAACAGCAGATCCCAGCGGAGCAAACAGAATGCAGAAGTCCGTTCTTGCAGGAACACTGGCGGCATTTGCTTTGTTCGCCACATGGGATGCCTTTGGCCAGGAAAATCGGCCATTGCTGGGCCCGATGCAGGCGATGATGGAAGCCAATCGGGCATGGCCTGGATTCAAACGTTGAGTCCCGTTACAAATTGGCCGGTCAGGCAGATCCAACCCCTGTGATCGATCGTCCTCGAAAGGGCAGGCCGTGGTGAGGTAGGCTAGCGGCAACACGCATAACCAAGACCTCTGGTCCGCTTATGGGTATATCAGCCGCATGAAAACTTTCGTTTTGCTCGTACTGATTCTCTCTACTAGCGCCAGAGCGTCGGCAGCGGACCTGCGCATGCATCTTGTCCATCCTGAAGGCTCGGACCTGACTCTCACTGAGCTGCATCGTGGCAACGATCTTCATGCGAAGTTTGCTGGGCAAGCCTGGGTGTCCGGCACAGTGATTGGCCGTTGGCCCGGTCCTGATGGCGCAACCAACATGAATTACAAAGAGCCGGATTTCGTCCTCGTTCCGGATACTGAGTCCATCGTTCGCTTGCCTCATTTTTTCCTACGTGAGCCGGGATATTTCCACCGATACGAAGTCCGTTCGATCGAGCTGCTAAATGGACCAAGTGCGCTCCGCATCGCAGCTGGCGATGAACCTGTCCGTAAGTTGCTGGAACGCCGAGTGAATCATGTCCGGATATCCGGACGCTTCCTGATTGAACAGTATGTCGTCGGGGTCGAGTGCGATGCCCCATGGGCGCGGGCTGTGTTGGTAAGGGTCGAGCCGGCCGAACAATCAGCAAAGCTCCGCTCATCTGTGCCGGAGGGCTGCTAGTGCGAGCTTGCCTATGCTGGTTACTGCTTCCGATCCGATCGCCGAGGGCGGCAAGGCGTCGCGTCCTCGCCGGACCCTGCAGTCTCAAGGTCAAACAGTATCAAGAGGTGGCGAAGGGTTGTGTGGTGCACCACTGGTTGGCTCATCCGGAGCATGGGGCTGGCTGATGAGGCATCAACGTGCTCGCGCAAAAGTCGACTTGGCATCCTTGGATGCGCAGACCATTTACAAGGTGGTTCGATCGCTGTTTCGCCGCCGGAATGACTACAGCCAAGCTACTCTTGACGAGTTGCCCTCTGAACTCGGTAGATTTGGGATCTTGACGGTCAAAGACCTGCGACTTCTGATGAAGAGGCACAGGCGGGCTCTATTGAAGGATGAAAAAATCAGAATGAGTCGTGCTGAGACTTTGTGGCTGACGCATGAAGCCGATTCTGCAGGTCTCGACGCTTTCGCCGGGAAATCTTGGTACGCCGTTCCCGGGCTCGTTCGGCAAACCATGGAGCTGGAATTTGGCGAGGAGGCCGTTGTCTATGTGCTGGAGCTGTAATTCTTGCGACGCTGCGATGGGGAATCCATCCGAGGCCGGACTGCCATGTCCTGGTGTCCAGTAAAAGGCGCGAACCTCGAATGACACGGTGAGCGTTGGTTGCTGGCCGAAGAGCGTTGTCCGGTCCATGCTGGATGTCTGCAGTTTTGGCAGGTTTGTGCGATTCAATGAGAGGTGCGGATCTATTTTTAAGAGGACGCTCTCGATGAAAAGTTGCTTTTTACCAAGCTTGGTGATGGCGGCGATGGTGGCAAGTGTCGCGCCGTTGGCCAATGGCAAAAATGGATGCGATGCAGATGCGGATGATGTTTCTTCGGCGCTTCGGGTTGCTTATGAACACTTCGACCAAGAGCTGTCGAGAACCATGCGGGTGGGGCCGCAAGAAGGTTTGAGGGCGTTTCTTTCGCGCATGGAGAATTATCAGATTGAAATCCGTACTGGCGACGATAGCTACATTATTGGTTTCAAGCCCTCGCGGTATCCGGGGGGAACAATCAAGGGCGGAGGAGCCGAGTACCTGGTAAAAATGTGCTCACACAATATCGAGAGCGCGCGCCCTTATATGTAAGGGCGGGAGTGAATCGTCGAGGAGTCTCTGGATAGTCCAAGATCCGCTCCTGGTCGCTTGTCGCTTTTCGCTCTGTTGATCAGCGTCGGTTTGTTGATCGCTTTGGGCTGTTTCAGTCGATCAAATTCAGTAGTGGGGCTTGCGCATGGCGGCGCTCCGGATGCGGCCAGGGCTCGTCTCTCAGGCTGCCGAAACGCGGCACAATGTCCCGAGCAAGGGGGCTTGAGTTGTGCTGTCTGGTGACGGAGGCGACGATCAAGAGCGGAGTGATTGATTCTTCAACCCCGTTGTGGCCGTTGGTGCGTTTGATCTCCAAACCCTTGGACGGAGTGCTGCGATGAGCCTGGTTATCTGGCGGCGTTGTTGGATGTTTGGCGTGTTGTTGGGTGTGATGACAACACCCTCTGCGGCGCAGCAGGGCGGGGAGATTCTCCGGTCGCCGGTACTGATTGCAGTCTCCAAGGACGAACAGCCCATCGAGCTGCGACGGGTGAGCATCGACGGCGAGGTACAGGCTGGCGTCGCCCAGACCAGGGTCGAGTTGGTATTCCACAACCCCAATCGGCGGGTAATGGAGGGTGAGCTGCAGTTCCCCTTGGCTGAAGGCCAACAGATCAGTGGCTTCGCCCTGGATATTGACGGGCAGCTGCGCGATGCGGTTCCGGTGCCGAAGGAGCGCGGCCGGCAGGTGTTCGAGGCGATCACCCGGCAGGGCCAGGACCCGGCGCTGCTGGAACAGACCGCCGGCAACCAGTTCCGTCTCCGGGTATACCCCTTGCCCGCTGGCGGCAGCCGGCGGGTGCAGTTGACCATCCGCGAAGCGATGCCGTTGTCCAGTGAAGGCTGGCAGTGGCGCTTGCCCCTGCAGTTCGCAGCGGCGGCGGGTGAGGTCAGTCTGCACCTGCGTGCGACCGGCGCGGACAAGCTTGGCCAGGCACCGTTCCGGTTGATGGCCGGTGCGCTGGATTGGCAGGGCGGCGGTCGACAATTGCCGGCGCAGCTGCAATGGCAGCTGCCAGCCAAGCCGCAGTCTGCGTTGCAGGCCGCGCGCTACGATGGGCAACACTATCTGCTGGCACAGCTGCCGGTGGCGGCGCCGGTCGCACGCCGCTTGCCGTCAAAGCTTGGCCTGCTATGGGATGCGTCAGGCTCGGCGGGGAATCGCAACCGGGCGCGCGAGTTCGCGCTGCTGGATCGCTATTTCGCGGCGATGGGTGAAGGCAGCGTTGTATTGACGGTGCTGCGCGACAAGCCGGAAGCGGAGCGTCATTTCAGTATTCGCAAGGGTGACTGGAGCGCGTTGCGCCGGGTGCTGGAACTGGCTCCAAATGATGGCGCCAGCGCCTTGGCTTCGTGGACGCCAAAGGCAGAGCTTGGCGAGTACCTGCTGTTCAGTGATGGCCTGTCCAACTGGGGTGCATCGACGTTACCTGCACTGGCGGCAGGTCAGCGTCTGTTTGCGATCAGCAGTGCAGCGGCTGGCGCCGATACGGCGCGCCTGCGCGGTTGGAGCGAGTCGAACGGTGGCAGTCTTGTGCAGTTGGACTCCGATGACGGGGCTGCTGCGGCAACGCGCCTGCTGGCGATGCCGATGACCGTGGAGGTTGCGCCGGCAGCAGGGCTGCACGATGTGGTGGTCGATCGCCGCAGTCTGGAACAGGGCTGGTTGTGGCTGTATGCACGTGCCGATACAGTGCCGGCCGAGCTGCGCTTGCGGATCAACGGTGGTCAGTGGCAAGCGCTGAGCGTCGCGCCCGGCAATGCCGACGGCGGCTTGATGGCCGGGTTGTGGGCGCAGGCGCGCTTGCAGCAGCTGGCGGCGGACCCGCGCGGCAACCGCGAGGCGATGCAGTTGCTGTCGCAGCAGTTCGGCATGGTCAGCGAGGGCAGTTCCTTGCTTGTGCTGGATACGATAGACGACTACCTGCGCTACGCGATCCGGCCGCCGGCAGCGTTGCGGGCCGAATACGAGCGCCGTTTTGCCCGACAGGTTGCCGACCGTGAGGTCGCGCGCAGGACGCACCTTGATGAGGTGGCTGAGCAATGGCGCCAGCGTCAGGTGTGGTGGGACAAGCGCTGGCCGAAGGACTCGCCGCTGAAGGTGGCGCAGGCCGCAGCGCTGGCAAGGCAGCGCTCGAACGGCGCACCGGCACCAATGATGGCGATGGCGCCATCACCGCCTGCGCCGGCTGCCGCAATGGTGGCGGAGTCCGCTGTGGCCGCGGACAGTTTCAGGGTCGCAGACAGCGCTTCCGCGGCTGCGGCAGCAGACGAACCGACCAGCTCCGACGAGGTGCAGATCAAGCTCGCGGCATGGGAGCCGGATTCACCAGTCGCGCAACGCCTGCGCAAGGCACCTGCAAGAGAGCTGTACGCGAGGTACTTGGACGAGCGCGAAGGCAATGCCAGCAGCAGCGCGTTCTTCCTGGATGCGGCGGATATGTTGTTCGCTGCCGGGCAGCGTGAGTTGGCATTGCGGGTGCTGTCCAATCTGGCCGAGATGGAGCTGGATAACCGGCATCTGCTGCGGGTGCTGGGTTATCGGTTGATGCAGGCCGGTGAGCCGGGTCTGGCGGTGCCGGTGTTTGAGCAGGTGCTGGCAATGGCCGAGGACGAGCCGCAGAGTTTCCGCGATCTGGGTTTGGCGCTGGAGGCGGCAGGGCGACCGAAGCAGGCCGTCGATCCGCTGTATCAAGTGGTGCAGCGGCAATGGGATGGGCGCTTCGATGGCGTTGCGTTGATCGCGCTGGATGAGTTGACCAATCTGATCGCACGCGGTGGCACGGCGCTGGATGCAAGGCAGGTTGATCCACGCCTGCGCAAGGCGATGCCGCTGGATCTGCGCGTTGTATTGGCCTGGGACGTGGACAACAGCGATATGGATCTGTGGGTGACCGATCCCAATGGCGAACGTGCGTACTACGGCAATCGTTTGACCTATCAGGGCGGACAGATGTCGCAGGATTTCACTGGTGGCTACGGGCCTGAGCAGTTCTCGTTGCGCGATGCCAAGCCGGGTATCTACAAGGTGGAGGCCAACTACTTTGGCAGTCGTCAGCAGTTGGTGACTGGTGCGGCTACTTTGATGCTGCGCTTGAGTACCCATTGGGGTACGCCAAAGCAGAAGGATCAGGCGGTGACGATGCGCTTGCAGGACGCCACCGATACCGTGCTGGTCGGTGAGTTCGAAGTGCGTTGAGCCGGTTGCTGTAGCAATCTGCTGTTTGTTTGTGGGAGCGGTGTAAGCCGCGAAGCTGGCGCTGCCAATCCCTTGTGCTGATGCATTGTTTGCTTCGCGGCTCACGCCGCTACCACAAAAGAAGAAACCCCGATGCCAGAGATCTGACATCGGGGTTTTGGTAACGCTCGCTTACTTGCGACGTGCAAGCAGGCGGTAGCTGCCGGTGGCGTTCGGATCGAAGCTGTGTGCGAACACGATGTAGCGGCCGGCTTCCAGCTCGATTTCCAGGTTCGGATCCAGGCTGGAGTCGCTGTCGTCCTGCTGGGCGACCTCTTCGCCATTGCGCATCAGGGTGATCATGCCGTCCAGGCTGGACGAGCCCGCCGTCATGCTGATCACGTACTTGCCCTTGCGCGGAATCTCCAGGGTGTACATGTCACGGTTGCCGGCACGCAGCTGGCCCTGGACTTCGCGGCCGATCTTGAGCTCGGGGCGGATCGGGCCATCGGGCGCGGCTGTGGTGCCGGTAGCCAGCTGGAACACGCCCCCACGGCTGTTCACCGAGCGCACCGACACGTTGTACTCGCCCGCGTCCAGCACCTGGCTGATGCGCGAATTGACACCGCCACCGCCATCATCGTCGCTGAGGGTGATGTCGCCGCCCTGCAGGGTGAGCATGGTGTCCAGATCCTTGCCGCTTGCGTCGAGTTGCACGCGGCGACGCTCCGGCAGGTTCAGTACGAAGCTGCGGGCGTCGTCAGCACCGATGAAGCCGCTGACGGTGCCTTCCAGCGGCAGGCTGGTGCCGTCATTGAAGACCAGGCCTTCCGGAAAATCTGCCTGCTCCACGCCTAGGTAGAACGCGCCGGAAGCTTCGCCCAGACCGCCGGCGGTCAGCGTGTAGCGGCCCGGCTGCAGCGGTGCGACCAGACGCGCGTTGAGGTTGCTGCCGCCGTCATCGTCTTCCAGGTTGAGGCCGTTGCCGCTCAGTTCCAGGCGGGCGTCGAACTCGGTCGATTCCAGGTCGATGGTGTACAGGCCCGGCTTGTCGACCTGCAGAACGAAGGTCTTGTCGCCGTTGCGCAGCCAGTCGGTAACCCGGCGGCCAGCGGTCAGCGGCTTGCCGTCATAGGCGACGATGGGTTCGGCCGACAGCTGGAACGGGCCGAAGGCGCGTGCATCGGCGCCGCTGACGGCGACCAGATACTGGCCGGCCTTGTCGGCGCGCATGCTCAGGCTGGCGCTGCCTTCGCGACCGGCTTCGGTGCGCGACACAAGTACGTCACGGTTGAACACGGCCAGCGCACCATTGAGTGCGCCTTCCAGCTTCAGCGTCACCGCTTGGCCGGCGCCCATCTGCAACGAGAACAGCTGGCTGCGGGTGCCGTCGCTGTAGTTGACCGGGCTGGAAGAGGTGATTTCGCCGGAGACATCGCCATTGATGGCGAGCGGGCGGGCTGGGCCGGCGGCATACGCGGGGGCGTGAACGGCGGCGGCAATGGCAAGGGACAGCAGTCCGGCTGCAAGTCGCTTCACTTGAACTCCTTTAGGTGGGAAGCAGGGGGAGGTAAATAAAGGCCACGCTGCCTGCGGGGGCAGGCAACGTGGCCTTGCGCCCATCACGCCGACCGGCGCGACGAGCGGTGTTGCTTACTGGATGACGGCGGCGGCTGCGTCGGCAGCGGCGCTGGCGGCCTCTTCGGCAGCATCCTTGCGGTTGCTGTTGGCTGGGGCGGCGACATCGCCGCCACCGAGGTCGGTGGTTTCCAGCTCGAACACGCCTTGCTGGCTGCCCAGGCTGGTGACCGCAACGATGTAGCGGCCTGCACGCAGGTTCAGGGTCAGCTGGGCGTTGGTACCGTTGCCGCCATCGTCGTTCTCTTCATCAACGCCGGGGCCGGTGATGTGCAGCACCGAGTCGAAGCCGTCGGCGATGGCATCGAACTGGATGTGCTTGGGCGCGTCCAGATTGAGCACGAAGGTGCGGCGGCCACGCGAATCCATCATCGACTGTGCGGTCTGGCCTACGGTCAGCGCAGTGCCATCACGGGTAACCAGGCCATTCTCGGTCGGGGTCAGCTTGACGTTGAGCTTGAACGAGCCGGTGTTGCCGTTCACCGAGGAGGCAGCGACGGTGTACTCGCCCGGCTCCAGGTAGGTACGGATGCGGGCGTTGAGGTTGCCGCCGTTGTCATCGTCTTCCAGCTCGACGTTGCGGCCGTTCAGGCGCAGGTAGGAGTCGAATGCGCTGGACTCCAAGGTGATGGCGTACAGCCCAGCCTTGTCGACCTTGAACTTGTACTCCTGCTTGTCACCCATCAGCCAGTCGGTGATCTCGCTGTCGGCGCCCAGCGGCTTGCCGTCATACGGGACAACCTTGGCGCTCTTGAGCTTGAACGGGCCAAACGCGTCGGCGCTGGCGCTGTTGACTGCGACCAGGTAGGTGCCGTCCTTGGGCGCGCGGAAAGCCAGGTTGACCGAGCTGGAGGAGTCGCCTTCACTCATGCCCGAGGAGGACGCGTTGGCAATCATGTTCTGGCCGTCGAACACCGCCAGCTGACCGCTGAGCGAGCCACCCAGTTCCAGCGAGACGGCTTCGCCGCTCTTCATGGTCACTTTGTAGCCCTGGTGACGGCTGCCGTCGTTGTAGTTCAGGCTGCTGGACGAGGTGATTTCACCGGAGACCGTTTCACCGACGGTCAGGTTCGGGGCCTTGTCAGTGCCGGTGGCGGCAATGCCGCCCAACTTCTGGCAGGCGGTCAGCGCCAAGGTCATGGTGATTGCAGCAAACAGGCGAGCGTGTCTGGCGTTCAAGCTTAGGTCCTTCATGGTCAGAAATGTCTCCTTTTCCCGTCTTCGCGGGTCAGGGGGCGATTCTAACGTTAAGTCGTGTCTATTCAGCGAGAAGGGCTCGCATGTCTGAATAGCCAATGCAGGCCCCGGCTGGATGCTAGAATTGGCGGCTTGTCTGCCTTACTAGACCGACCATGATCGAACTCAATCCCATCCGCCAGCGAATCACCGATCTCACCGATCGCGTGCTATCGCTCAGGGGGTATCTTTGACTACGACGTCAAGAAAGAACGTCTCGAAGAAGTAACCCGCGAACTCGAAAACCCGGACATCTGGAACAACCCCGAGTACGCCCAGACCCTGGGCCGTGAACGCTCGATGCTGGACAAGACCGTCACCGGTATTGCCAACGTACTGGACGGCCTGTCCGAAGCCACCGAGCTGCTTGAGCTGGCCGAAAGCGAGCAGGACGAAGACACCGCGCTGGCCGTGGTTGCCGACCTGAACAAATTCCAGGCGCACATCGAGAAGCTCGAATTCCAGCGCATGTTCTCCGGCGAGATGGACAGCTGCAACGCGTTCGTCGACATCCAGGCCGGTGCCGGTGGTACCGAAGCCCAGGACTGGGCCGAAATCATGCTGCGCATGTACCTGCGCTGGTGCGAATCGCGCGGCTGGAAAACCGAATTGATGGAAGTGTCCGGCGGCGACGTCGCCGGCATCAAGTCGGCCACCTTCCGCGTCGAAGGCGAGTTCGCCTACGGCTGGCTGAAGACCGAGATCGGCGTGCACCGGCTGGTGCGCAAGTCGCCGTTCGACTCGGACAACCGCCGCCATACCAGCTTCACCTCGGTGTTCGTGTCGCCGGAAGTCGATGACAACATCGAGATCGACATCAACCCGGCCGACCTGCGCACCGACGTGTACCGTTCCTCCGGTGCCGGTGGTCAGCACGTCAACAAAACCGAGTCGGCGGTGCGTATCACCCACATCCCGACCAATACCGTGGTTGCCTGCCAGACCGGCCGCAGCCAGCACCAGAACCGCGACACCGCGATGAAGATGCTGGCCGCAAAGCTCTATGAGCTGGAAGTGCAGAAGCGCAACACCGAGCGTGATGCGCTGGAAGCCACCAAGTCGGACATCGGTTGGGGCAGCCAGATCCGTAACTACGTGCTCGACCAGAGCCGTATCAAGGACCTGCGCACCGGCGTTGAGCGTACAGATACGCAGAAGGTGCTGGACGGCGACCTGGATGAGTTCATCGAGGCCAGCCTCAAGTCGGGCCTGGAAGCCGGCGCCAAACGCAGCGACGCGTGATCCGGAATGGCCCTGCGCGGGCCATTCCCTTGTTGTACGGTGCGGTTTCACCATGCGGTGGCCGCACCTTGGTTATCTCCCCCAAATAGAAAACAAAGCCATGACCGAACAGACCCCTGAAACGCAGCAGCTCCCCGTCGACGAGAACAGCCTCATCGCCGAGCGCCGCGCGAAACTCACGGCGCTGCGCGGGCAGGGCATTGCCTACCCGAACGACTTCCGCCGCGAAGATTTCGCCGGCAAGTTGCAGGACGAATACGCCGACGCCGAGACGTGGACCAGCGAAGCGCTGGAAGCCACCGGCCGCACGGTCAAGATGGCTGGCCGTTTGATGGCCAAGCGCATCATGGGCAAGGCCAGCTTCGCCCAGATTCAGGACGAAAGCGGCCGCATCCAGCTGTTCCTGCAGGCCACCGCGCTGGGCGACATCTACGCCGCGTTCAAGGGCTGGGACGTGGGCGACATCATCGCCGTCGAAGGCGGCCTGACCCGCACCAAGACCGGCGAGCTGTCGGTCAAGGCAACCAGCATCCGCCTGCTGACCAAGTCGCTGCGCCCGCTGCCGGACAAATGGCATGGTCTGGCCGACGTCGAGCAGCGCTACCGCCAGCGTTACGTCGATTTGATCGTTACCCCGGAATCGCGCGACGTATTCATCAAGCGCTCCAAGATCATCCGCGCCATGCGTGCATGGCTGGACAACCGCGACTTCCTCGAAGTCGAAACGCCGATGATGCATTACATCCCCGGCGGCGCCACGGCCAAGCCGTTCACCACCCACCACAACGCGCTGGATATGCAGCTGTACCTGCGCGTGGCACCGGAGTTGTACCTGAAGCGTCTAGTGGTTGGCGGCCTTGAGCGCGTCTACGAAATCAACCGCAACTTCCGCAACGAAGGCGTCAGTACCCGCCACAATCCGGAGTTCACCATGATGGAGCTGTACGAGGCCTATGCCACGTACAACGAAGTGATGGACCTGACCGAGGGCGTGATCCGCGATGTCGCGCAGAGCGTGCTCGGCACCACCGTGGTGGAATGGGACGGCGTGCAGATCGACCTGGCCCCGGCCTTCCGCCGCTGGCGCATGGACGAGGCAGTGCGTCACCACAACCCGGAAATCACTGCTGCCGACTGCACCGATCGTGATGCGCTGCTGCGTCATTGCGAACGCCTGAAGATCCGCGTCAAGCCGAGCTACGGCTGGGGCAAGCTGCTGCTGGAAATCTTCGAAGCCACGGTCGAACACACCTTGATCCAGCCGACCTTCATCACCGATCACCCGGTCGAAGTGTCGCCGCTGGCCCGCGCCAGCGACAACGATGCTGGTTACACCGACCGCTTCGAGCTGTTCGTCAACGGCAAGGAGCTGGCCAATGGTTTCTCCGAGTTGAACGACCCGGAAGACCAGGCTGCGCGCTTCCAGGCTCAGGTGGAAGCCAAGGATGGTGGCGACGACGAGGCCATGCACTACGACGCCGACTACATCCGTGCACTGGAATACGGCATGGCACCGACCGGTGGTCTGGGCATCGGCATCGACCGCCTGGTGATGATGCTGACCGGCCGCGCCTCGATCCGTGACGTGCTCCTGTTCCCGTACATGCGCCCGGAAGCCTGATCCAGCACGATCCGGCTGCAGCCGAAACAACAAAGGCCTTCCCATAACCGGGAAGGCCTTTTTGTTTTTGCAATGTAGTGCCGAGCCATGCTCGGCAGGGGCTTTACCAGCGAAAAGCTGCCCTCACCCCAACCCCCGCTCCGCGCCCCGGCCTTTGCGCTGGCGCAAAGGCGCTCGCTCGACCGCGAACCAATGGTTCGCAAACGGTCTCTCTCCCCCCGTGAACGGGAGAGGGGCTAAAGCGTCGCAAATCCGCTTCCCGCGCATGCAGTGCCGAGCCATGCTCGGCAGGGGCCTTGCCGATAGCGCCTCAGCCCAGCAAAGCCCGCACCCCCAGATTGATCAGCATCCCGCCAGCCAACAACCAACCAAACAGCAGCAAAGCCAACAGCATCGGCTTGGCACCCGCCTGACGCAGTGCCGAAGCATGCGTGGTCAGACCCAGCGCAGCCATCGCCATCGCCAGCAACACGGTGTCCAGATCCACCAATACCTTCACCACCTCAGCCGGCAGCAATTGCAGCGAGTTGAAGCCGACCATGGCGATAAAGCCAAACGCAAACCACGGAATGGTGATCTTCGAGCGTTCGCCATTGCTGCTGTTCTGGCCGCGGGCCAGCAATGCAGACAGGCCGACCAGGAACGGCGCCAGCATCATCACCCGCACCATCTTGGTGATGACGGCAGCATCGGCGGCAGGCTCACTGACCGCACGGCCAGCAGCCACCACCTGCGCAACTTCATGCACGGTAGAGCCGGTAAACACGCCGAACGCGGTTTCATCCAGCGGCATCCAGCCCGCCGACACGCCCCACTGGTACAGCAGCGGGTACAGGAACATCGCCACGGTGCCGAACACCACCACCGTGGCAACGGCGACCGCAACCTGCTCGGCGCGGCCCTTGATCACCGGTTCGGCTGCCATCACCGCAGCGGCGCCACAGATCGAACTGCCGGCGCCGATCAACAGCGCCGAGTTGCGGTCCATGCCCAGCAGCTTGGTGCCCAGCCACCAGGCCAGGCCGAAGGTCGAGCACAGCACCAGTGCGTCGATCGCCACGCCGGCAACACCGACCTGGCCGATATCCTGCAGGGTCAGGCGCAGGCCATAGAGAATGATGCCGGCGCGCAGCAGGGTGGCCTTGGAGAAACCAACGCCAGCGTCGGCGCGCGTGGCCAGGCTGCGATAAACCGTGTTGCCCAGCACGATGCCGATGACGATGGCCAGGGTCAGCGCGCTGATGCCGTGGTTCTGCATCCATGGCAGGGTGCCCAGCCAGATCGACAGGCCGGCGACGGCGGCCGTCAGCAGCAGGCCGGGGAGGCGGGAGAGGGGCATCGAGGTCAGCCCTTGGGTCGAGGTGTTCATAACGTTGGGTTATTAGAAGATGGCCCATGCTGCGCCTACGGCTACTACCTGTAAAACGGATAATATTGGTTGGATCAACCGATTTTAGAGATAGGTTATGCATCTCTCCCTGCGTCAGCTGCAGATCTTCTCCGGCATTGCCGAGGCCGGTACCACGACGGCAGCGGGCGAGTTGTTGGGCTTGTCGCAATCGGCTGTCAGTGCTGCGCTGGTCGAACTGGAGAACCTGCTCGGGTTGGCCTTGTTTGACCGGATTGGCCGCCGACTGGTACTCAATGGACACGGACGGGCACTGCTGCCACAGGCGCGGGCCCTGCTCGCAGGGATGACCGATATCGAGCGGCGGTTCCGTGCCGACAGTCAGACCGGCGTCGCCGTGCGTTGGCAGGTCGGCGCCAGCACCACCATCGGCAACTACCTGATGCCGACGCGTATCGCCGACCTGCAGGCCTCCAATCCACACGCCCATGTCGAACTGGTGATCGGCAACACCCGCGAGGTCACTACCGCCGTGCAGCGGTTGGAAGTGGATGTCGGCTTGATCGAAGGACCAAGCCACGAACCGGGTCTGGAAGTGGCGCACTGGCAGCAGGACGAGCTGGTGGTGGTGTTCGGCGAACGACATCCGCTTGCCCCGCAGTTCAGGAACGGAGCCGACCTAGCAATGCTGCGACAGGCGCGCTGGCTGCTGCGCGAACCGGGTTCAGGCACTCGTGAGGCCGCCGAGCAGGCCTTGTTGCCGCATCTGCATGGGTTTGCCGAGGTGTTGCAGCTGGGCGGTACCGAGGCGATCAAGCAGGGAGCGGTCGCCGGGCTGGGCCTGGCCTGCCTGTCGCGGTACGCGGTGGCCGACCTGGTGACGCTGGGCAAGCTGAAGGTGTTGGCGACGCCCTTGCCACCACTGCAGCGTCAGTTGTGGGCGGTGCGCCATCCTGGCAAGCGGATTCCGGCCAGCCTGCGCCAGCTGCTCGGCCTGCCGGCGGACGTGTTTAGCGACGATTGAGCGCGGTCGACCGCCAGAGCCCGTACAATACGCCCATGCCTTTGATTACCTTGCAGAACGTCGACTACAGCGTCGGCGGCCCGTTGTTGCTGGAAAAAGCCGAACTGTCGATCGAGACTGGCGAGCGTATCGCCCTGATCGGCCGCAACGGCGCCGGCAAATCCACTCTCATGAAGCTGATGGCTGGCGAGCTCAAGCCCGATGACGGCGAGGTGCGCGTGCAGCAGGGCGTGCGCGTCACCCGGCTCGAGCAGGAAGTGCCGCATGGCGCTGCCGGCAGCGTGTTCGACGTGGTCGCCGATGGCCTCGGCGAGCTCGGTCACTGGCTGGCCGAGTTCCATCGCCTGAGCCACGCCGAAGTATTCGATGGTGAGGCAATGGGCAATGTGCAGGCCAAGATCGACGCCGCCGATGGCTGGGGCCTGGACCAGCGCGTCGAGGAAACCCTGACCAAGCTCGACCTGGATGGCGATGCCGAATTCGGCCGTCTGTCCGGCGGCATGAAGCGCCGCGTGCTGCTGGCGCGTGCGCTGGTCGCCGGCCCGGACGTGCTGCTGCTCGACGAGCCGACCAACCATCTGGACATCGAAGCCATCGATTGGCTGGAAACCTTCCTCAAGGGCTGGAACGGCTGCGTGGTGTTCGTCACCCATGACCGCCGCTTCCTGCGTGCCCTGGCCACCCGCATCGTCGAAATCGATCGCGGCCAGGTAACCAGCTGGCCGGGTGACTGGGACAACTACGAGCGCCGCCGCGAAGAACGCCTTAACGCGCAGGCGCAGGAAAACGCCCGCTTCGACAAGCTGCTGGCGCAGGAAGAAGTGTGGATCCGGCAGGGCATCAAGGCGCGCCGTACCCGTGACGAAGGCCGCGTGCGCCGGCTCAAGGCGATGCGCAACGAGCGCAGCCAGCGCCGTGAGCTTGGTGGCAACGTCAAGCTGGAAGCGGCCGGTGCCGAGAACTCCGGCAAGAAGGTCATCGACATCAAGAACATCTCCTTCTCGTTCGGCGAGCGGGTGATGGTCAAGGATTTCGAAACCACCATCCTGCGTGGTGACCGCATCGGCCTGATCGGCCCCAACGGCAGCGGCAAGACCACCTTGCTGAAGCTGTTGCTGGGCGAACTGCAGCCGGACAGCGGCGAAGTGCGCCAGGGCACCAACCTGCAGATCGCCTACTTCGACCAGTACCGCGCCACCTTGCGCGAGGACTGGAGTGCGATCGAGAACGTGGCCGAAGGCGCGGACTTCATCGACCTCAACGGCAAGCGCAAGCATGTGCATGCCTATCTGCAGGACTTCCTGTTCACCCCGGAACGTGCACGCGCGCCGATCACCCGCCTGTCCGGTGGCGAGCGTAACCGCCTGCTGCTGGCCAAGCTGTTCGCACAGCCGTCCAACCTGCTGGTGATGGACGAACCGACCAACGACCTGGACGTGGAAACCCTGGAGCTGCTGGAAGAGCTGCTGGCCGACTACACCGGTACCTTGCTGCTGGTCAGCCATGACCGTGACTTCCTCGACAACGTGGTGACCTCCACGCTGGTGCTGGAAGGCGAGGGCAAGGTGGGCGATTACATTGGCGGCTACAGCGACTCGCTGCGTCAGCGCCCGGCGCCGACCCAGACCGCGATGGCGGTGGCCAAGGCCTCGGCGACGGCGGCACCTGCTGTTGCGCCGGCCGCTCCAGTTGCAGATGCCGCACCCAAGCGCAAGCTGAGCTTCAAGGATGCGCGTGAGCTGGAGCAACTGCCGGCCAGGATCGAGAAGCTGGAACTGGACGTGGAAGGCCTGACCTCGGCAATGAACGATCCCTCGTTCTATACGCGTACCAGTGCCGAAGTCACTGCACACACGCAGAAGCTGACCAAGGTGCAGGCCGAGCTGGATGCCGCCTACGCACGCTGGCAGGAACTGGACGCCTGAGCCGGTTCTGACGGTCTGCGTGTTGCTTCACCTGCCGTCCTCGCCGAGGACGGCAGGATGGTGTCCATGGATGCTGCGAGGTGATGATGAAAAGACCGTTTGAGGTTGAGCGTATCGACCATGTGGTGTTCCGGGTCCGCGAGCTGGAACGCAGCATTGCTTTCTATTCAACGGTGCTGGGCTGCGAGGTGGTGCGACGACGCGACCATCTTGGTCTGGTGCACCTGCGTGCAGGCGCGTCGATGATCGACCTGATCAGTCTGGATGGCACGTTGGGCGCGCGCGGCGGCGCCGGACCGGGAGCGGAAGCGCGCAATGTTGATCATCTGTGTTTGCGAGTCGAGCCGTTCGATGAGGCAGGCATGGTTGCGTATCTGTCCCTGCACGGCGCAACGCCGTTGGCGGCGGCTGAGGTGAACTTCGGTGCTGAAGGGGATGGATTGTCGCTGTATTTCAAAGACCCGGATGGCAACACCATAGAGTTGAAGGGGCCGGTTTCTTGAAGGGGCCGGTTTCGGCGTCGGTCGGCTGATGTTCTGCTACCTCCCTTGCGCCGAAGGTGCAGGGGAGGGCTGGGGAGGGGTGCTTCTCGCTGTATCCGTGCCGTCGCGTATTTGGCGAAGATCGAAAGCACCCCTCCCAACCCTCCCCTTCGCTGCGCGAAAGGGAGGGCTCAGCTGCTCGGCAGGCGGGAGGGTCCAGGCGCGAACCAAAACGAAGGGCTCAACGCTTCGCTCCCTCCCTTGCGCCGAAGGTGTAGGGGAGGGCTGGGGAGGGGTGCTCTTCGCCATGAACCTAGCACTTGCTGCGCAACCACGCTCCGCGCATGCTCACGCCACTCAACAAGAGCAGCAGCCATGCACCGCAGACTCAATACGCTCCTGCTGCTCGCAACAGCCTTCGCCTTGCCCGCGTACGCAGAAGTCAAAGACGCCACGCCAGCAGGCTTCACTGTCGAGAATAGTGTCCTGATCGCGGCGTCACCCGCGCGCGTCTGGCAGGCGATGACAGCTGATATCGATCACTGGTGGCCAAAAGATCACAGCTGGTGGGGCAAGGCCGCAAGGCTATCGATCGATGCTCGCGCCGGTGGTTGCTTCTGCGAAATCGTCGGCGCACAACAGGCGCAGCACCTGCAGGTGGTTTTCGTCGACCCTGAGAAAACCCTGCGCATGACTGGCGGACTTGGGCCGATGCAGGGCATGGGTCTGCATGGTGTCGCCGAGTGGACGCTGCAGGCAGAAGGTGCATCCACCCGGCTTACCTGGCGCTACCGCGCCGGCGGTTACAGCCCTGATGATCTCGGTGCTCTGGCGCCGGTGGTGGACAAGGTCCAGGCGCAGCAGTTGGGTGGTCTGGCGCAATGGCTGCAAACCACCCGCTGAGGATCACTCTTCCTCGTCCTCGCCACCTGCCTCTTCACCACCGCCGGGTAGTTCCATGAACGCCCAGAACGCCACGTTGTTCTCGGCCCAGCTGGCCGAGGCTTCGGACAGTACGTCCAGCAAGGTATCGAAGTCGGCCGGGTTGCCTTGGCGCAGGTCGTTGGCATCGCTGAACAACAAGGCATAGCCGTTGGCCGGGAGCCACGACAGGTCACGCAAGCCATCGGACAGCGCATCCCAGTTGCGGCTCCAGCCGGTCGGGAAGTCCAGCTGCGTGCCAAGGCGCATCAACAAGGTGCGCTTGTCGGCGCAGCCTTCCAGGTCGATGCGGCATACGCGCAGCCCGGCATCGCGGGCTACCGCCGCCAAACCGCCGAGGTCGCCGTCGCCAACGCCGTAAACGCCGGCCTGGCTGACGTCTTCCAGGCCCATATCGAAACCGCTGTCACTCATGGCGTACTCCTGGCGGGGACTTCAAAGCTGCGGAAGCTGTCGTAATGGTCGTCGGTGTAATACCAGGCATCCGGCGGATCGCCGCCGGTAACGATGCGCTTGGCGCCACGATGGCTCAGTCCGGGTGTATCCACGGTGTATTCGCGGTAATAGCCGCGCGGCCGCTGCGGCAGCTGGCGCTCGCGGTTGCCGAAGGTGCTGCCGTCCTGGCGGTGCGGGTACGGTCCGCCACGCTGGATCAGCTCAATGGTTTCGCGTGCTTCGGGGGGCAGGAAGGCGGGCAGCGGATCGCGCGGCGTCGCGGCGCGGGATTGCGCTTCTGCCGCAGCTTGCGAGGTGATTCCAGTGCCGATGTCCGTACCCAACGAGGGCGCGAACTGCGGCGGCGGTGGTTGCTGCGCAACGCGCATGCCCCATAGGCCAGCAACCAGCAGGACTATGGCTATAACCAGAAGGTAGGGCTTGCGCATCAGGGCGGGAGATCAATCGAAGAAAGGAGAATGATTATCACGCTGTCAGCCGGATTTTGTTGAACGGGCGATTCATGCGTGATGCCTGCCGCTTGGTTCACGGGCCGATAACAATGGCGACGCACAGCCCTGAAATCGTGTCGATTCCGATTGCGGGACAAAGTTTCCTTTACAGCGGTCTTGGTAAGTTGGGCGTTCCTGCCTACCATTCACTGCTGTATCTGCATCGCCCGGGTTTTCCGGGCACAGACCCCAGGCATATACCCAAGGAGATTTGTGATGGCCTATACCCTGCCCAAGCTGCCTTACGCTTACGACGCGCTGGAACCGTACATGGATGCGGCCACGGTCGAGATCCATTACTCCAAGCACCACCAGACCTACGTCAACAACCTCAATGCGCTGGTCGAAGGCACCGAGTACGCCGACCTGCCGATCGATGAGCTGCTGCGCAAGGTCAAGACCCTGCCGGAAAACCTGCAGCAGGGCGTGCGCAACCAGGGCGGCGGCCATGGCAACCATTCGCTGTTCTGGGACGTGATCGCCCCGAACGCCGGTGGCACCCCGAGCGGCGCGCTGGCCAAGGCCATCGACGAGCAGCTGGGCGGCTTCGACAAGTTCAAGGAAGCCTTCACCAAGGCTGCGCTGACCCAGTTCGGCTCCGGCTGGGCGTGGCTGAGTGTCACCGCCGACAAGAAGCTGCTGGTGGAAAAGAGCTCCAACCAGGAAAGCCCGCTGATGGAAGGCCGCACCCCGGTGCTGACCATCGACGTGTGGGAGCACGCCTACTACCTGAAGTTCCAGAACCGTCGCGCCGAGTTCATCGAAACCTTCTACAGTCTGATCAACTGGAAGGAAGTCGAGCGTCGCTACCAGGAAGCCATTGCCTGAGTGCACTGAGCTGACGCGGTGGCCCCAGTGGCCGCCGCTGCAACAAAGGCCGGGCATTGCCCGGCCTTTGTTGTTTCAGGGGTGTTCGGCGGCGTGCAGGCAAATTTTGTAGGAGCGGCGTAAGCCGCGAAGCATGCAGATCATCAGATGGCACATATGCCTGAAGTTTTGGCAAACCCAGCTTCGCGGCTTACGCCGCTCCTACAGGCAAGCTCTGTGCTACTTCACGGCTGCTCGACGGCAGCAGCCTCTGGTATCCGGGTAATACGCAGCGTCGCCATCATGCCCAGCGGCTCGGGCGCTGGCTGCGCATCGCTGGCCGGTAGGCGAACTTGCTGCTGGGTGATATCGGCGAAGCTGCGGACCTGGTACAGCACGTCCATGCCGTGCTGGCTGTCGGCGGACAGGCGGGCTTCGCCATGACGGGTAGAGGGGTTCCTGCGCGCTGGCTGATAACCCGGTAGCTGCCGCACCAGTTCCTCGGTGGGTGCGGCAAAGTCACCGATGATCAGTGAAGGCAGGCCGTCGGCGGTGGCATCCATCCATGAGCGCAGATCGGCGGCCTGGTGGCCGCGCGCAACGGAGCTGTTGTCGCTTGGGCACATGCTGGCAGCGTAGATATTCAGCTGCGCCTGCTGCAATTGCAGACGCTGCATGCCGGCGGCGGTGGGGGCGTCGTCACCGTGCAGAAGGGTGATGCCGTCCTGCTCTGCCTGCAGGCGGGTCAGCACCGCATTGCCGCGCCGCACAGGTTGGCTGGGTCGGTCGGCGCTGATGAAGTCGCAGCTGTACTTGAGGCGGGTCCCCAGCCAGCAGGCGGGATTGGGGGTGCTGGCCAGTTGACGCACGTCTTGTACCACGATCACGTCCGGCCGTAGGTCTTCCATCAGTGCGGCGATCCGCTCACGCTGGCCGGCCCAGATTTCACCGCTGTCGGGTAGGCGCAGGTTGGCTACCTTGATGACCGGCAGCACCGGCTCGGCCATGACGCCAAATGACAGGACCAACAGTCCAAAACAACCCCAGCGCAGCATTGCAACGCCTCGAAATGAGGGACTGTCATGTTAGTGCTTGCGGCGTAGAAGGGGCGTGCAGGTGCGCGTACTAGGGTTTTGCCGGTGTGGGCGGTAGGTGTTTTACGTGGCCGAACCGGTCTGACGGGCGGCTTGATGCGTTACGCTTGCAACCTTTGTATTCACGGATCGCCCGCAGATGACGACCAGCCACGTAGCAGCTTCACCCGCGCCCAAGGGGCGGATGCCTCGCCAAATCCCATACATCATCGGCAACGAGGGCTGCGAGCGGTTCAGCTTCTACGGGATGCGCAACATCCTGGTGCAGTTCCTGATCACCTCGACCCTGCTGCAGCACATCCTGGATTCGGGTGAGCGGGCGTTGGCGGCCAAGGATCTGATGCACACCTTCATGATCGGTGTGTATTTCTTCCCGCTGCTGGGTGGGTGGGTCGCGGATCGCTTCTTCGGCAAGTACAACACCATTCTGTGTTTCAGCTTGGTTTACTGCCTGGGTCATGCTTTCCTGGCGGTGTTTGAAGACAACCGCATGGGCTTCTTCGCCGGCCTTGGCCTGATCGCTTTTGGCGCTGGTGGCATCAAGCCGCTGGTCGCCTCCTTCGTCGGTGACCAGTTCGACCAGAGCAACAAGCATCTGGCCAAGAAGGTCTTCGATGCCTTCTACTGGATCATCAATTTCGGCTCGTTGTTCGCATCGCTCACGATGCCGCTGTTGTTGGCCAGCTACGGCCCGTCGGTGGCATTCGGTATTCCCGGCCTGCTGATGTTCATCGCCACGTTCGTGTTCTGGCTGGGCCGCAAGAAGTACGTGCTGATCAAGCCGGACATGGCCGATGACCCGCATTCCTTCAGCAAGGTCATCCGCACCGCGCTGTTCGCGCACAAGGCCGGCAAGGGCCGGCCGGGCTTGCTGCTGGCAGGGCTCGGCCTGGTAGCTGCGGTGGTCTCGCTGGCCATGACCCCGGTGCTGGGCTTTGTGATTGCTGCCTGTATCGCGCTGGTGGTGGTGATCGCCTTCATTGGCGGCGGCGCATGGTTGCAGCTGGACCGTGCCCGTGGCCCCCACCCTGATGCAGCCGTCGACGGTGTGCGCAGCGTACTGCGCGTCTTGGTGATTTTTGCCCTGGTCACCCCGTTCCATTCGTTGTTCGACCAGAAAGCGTCCACCTGGGTCATCCAGGGCGCGGAAATGACCAAGCCGGGCTGGTTCCAAGCGGGGCAGATGCAGGCCTTGAATCCGGCGCTGGTGATGATCCTTATCCCGTTCAACAACCTTGTGCTGTACCCGATGCTTGCGCGGATGGGCTGGGAGCCGACCGCATTGCGGCGGATGACCGCGGGTATCGCGTTCAGTGGCCTGGCCTGGATCGCGATTGGCGGCATCCAGGTAGTCATGGATGGCGGCGAGCCGATGTCCATTGTTTGGCAGGTGCTGCCGTATGCACTGCTCACCTTGGGCGAGGTGCTGGTTTCGGCCACCGGCCTTGAGTTCGCTTACAGCCAGGCGCCGCAGTCAATGAAGGGCGTGGTGATGAGTTTCTGGAACCTGACCACCACCATCGGCAACCTGTGGGTGCTGCTGGCCAATTTCGCGGTACGGAACGACGCGGTGAACGGCAGTATCGCCACCACCGGTTTGAGCGTCACGGCATTCCAGATGTTCTTCTTCGCCGGCTTCGCGCTGTTGGCGGCATTGGCTTTCGGCTGGTATGCGCGACGGTATAAAGTCGTCGACAACTACCGGGCGGTTTGACCATGCAAGGACCGATTACCCTGATCCTGATCGCCATCACCGCACTGGTGTCGTGGATGGCGTTCAACAATCGCAAACTGGCTGACCGGCTGATCCTGTGGCCGCCGGCCATCGACAAGCACAAGCAGTACGACCGGCTGGTGACCTATGGGTTCATCCATGCCGATTTCGGCCACCTGTTGTTCAACATGGTGACCCTGTACTTCTTCGGCCGCTCGATCGAGGTCATCATGCTCGGAATCACCGGGCAATGGTGGGTCTATCCGCTGTTCTACCTGGCGGCGCTGGTGGTATCGATCCTGCCGACCTACTTGAAGAACCAGAAGAACCCGAACTATCTGAGCCTGGGTGCTTCAGGAGCGGTGTCGGCAGTGCTGTTTGCCTACATCCTGATCGCGCCGTGGAAGCTGATCCTGGTGATGTTCATCCCGGCCCCGGCCATTCTGTATGCCGCGTTCTACGTCGGTTACAGCATCTGGATGGACAAGAAGGGCAAGGACAACGTCAATCACAGCGCGCACCTGGCCGGTGCGGCGTTCGGTGTGATGTTCATGCTGATCATGGAGCCGGAGCTGCTGCAGCACTTCCTGCAGAGTCTGATGAATCCTACTTTCCGCTTCTGATCGGGGGAAGGAAGAGGTCAGGGGCGTCGCTCGCCCATCTGGTCTGGGGCCGCGCGCATTGTGTCGTCGCGGCCCCTCTTCGTTACGGCAGCTGCGCCTTGGGCGCGCCGCGCGTCAACGCTTGGAGCCGGCTCAGGCGGCGTAGCTGTCGAGCAGCCGTGAATAGACTTCGCTGTCGATCTTCTTGAATTCCCAGCCGCTGGTGTCGCCGGCGACGGCCAGCTGGAACAGGCCCTCCAGCAAGGTCGAGTCATGGTCGTTGGACGGGATCTGCATCGTGCGGTCGTTGTCGAACATGGGACACCCTGCCTGCTGTTTGTCGTTTGAGGGTATACGCAGCAAATCCCGTGCCATATTTTGAGACACAGTCCATGCTTTGATTGCGGTGGCGCTGCCGGCGCCAATGTCGGAAAGTGACGCAAAGTGGCGCTTCCGACCGGTAGCTCGCGTCATCACGTCGCTTTCACCAAAACCACCGCGTTCCGCAGGAGTAGCCATGAGCTTGAACAAGTCGTCAGCCCCAGACATCGAACATGATGCAGCTGCAAGCCGGTTCCAGACCTTGGTCGATGGCCAGCGCGCCGTACTGGACTACGAGCTGGACGACGGCGTCATGGTCATCACCCATACCGGGGTGCCCGAAGCCATCGGCGGCCGCGGCATTGCCGCAGCGTTGACCCGCTTCGCGCTGGAGCATGCGCGTGCAGCTGGCTGGAAGGTGATACCGGCCTGCGCCTATGCCGCCACTTTCATGCAACGTCATGGCGAATACGCGGACCTGCTGGGATAATTCGCTGGCATGGCCAAGCCCGACCGGGCGGCCGCACAAAATCCAAGGGATGAAAGGGCATGAACAGGTTGGTACGGGGATCGTCTGCTGCAGCGGTACTGCTGTTGGCATTGGCTGGCTGCAAGCAGGATGAGCAAGGTGCGCCAAGCGCACCGGCCGCGGAACCGGTGCAGGCACCGGTTGCGGTCGCATCTGCGGCAGCTGATCTGCGCGATGTGATTGAGAACACCCCGAGCTATGTCATTGGTATCAGCTACCCGCCGGCAGCCACCAAGTACCCGGGCCTGGCCAATGCGCTGAGCGACTATGCCGGCCACGCCAAGGCCGACCTGTTGAAGGCGGTGGCCGAACTCGGCAACGACAAGCCCACCGCGCCGTACGAACTGTCACTGGCCTTCGACATGCTGGTGGAGTCGCCTGCGGTGGTCGCTGTGTCCGCCGATGGCAGCAGCTATACCGGTGGCGCTCACGGCCAGCCGCTGGTGGCCCGTTTTGTATGGCTGCCCGAGCAGCAGCAGTTGCTCAAGGCAGAAGACCTCATTACCTCGGCCAAGGGTTGGCAGGCGATCAGTGATTTCACCGAGGACAAGCTGCTGGAGCAGGCTACGGTGCGTGCCCAGGGTGAGGATATGTCGCCGGAAGAGCAGCAGGCCCAGGTCCGCAACCTGTCCAAGATGATCGACGAAGGCACTACCGCCGATGCCACCAACTTCGGCCAATTCCAGCCGGTGCTGGATGCGGCTGGCAAGATTTCGGCGCTGCGCTTCGTGTTCCCGCCCTACCAGGTGGGGCCGTACTCGGATGGCACGCAGACGGTGGATGTGCCGGCGGCGGTGTTGTTGCCGCATGTGGCGGCGGCTTACCAGGGGCTGTTCGCGCACCCCTGAAACACAGGAGGTCAGTGATGGATGCAGGGCTGCAACGACGTGTGGAAGCACTGCTGCAGGAAGCCGATATCACCCCCGGCGGTGATAGGCCGCAGGACCTGGACATCCTCGACCCGCGCTTCTATGCGCGGGTGCTGGCCGACGGCTCGCTCGGGCTGGGCGAGAGCTATATGGAAGGATGGTGGCAGGCACATTCGCTGGATGGCCTGCTCACCCACCTGCTCGACGCGCGGCTTGATGAGCGCGTGCACGGCAGCGGCGAAGTATGGGACGCGCTCAAGGCCAAGCTGTTCAACCTGCAGAGCGGGCAGGGCAGCTACGAGGTAGGCAAGCGCCATTACGACCTCGGCAACGATCTGTACCGGGCCATGCTCGGCAAGCGGCTGGTGTACAGCTGCGGCTACTGGCGCGATGCCAGTAATCTGGACGACGCGCAGGAAGCCAAGCTCGAACTGATCTGTCGCAAGCTTGGCCTGCAGCCGGGCATGCGCGTGCTGGATATCGGTTGTGGCTGGGGCGAGGCGCTCAAGTTCGCCGCCGAGCGCTATGGCGTACAGGGGGTGGGCGTGACCATCTCGCAGGAGCAGGCCGAATTTGCCCGCCAGCTATGCGCAGGGCTGCCGATCGAAATCCGGCTGCAGGACTACCGCGAGCTGGACGAGCATTTCGATGCGGTGTTCTCGGTAGGCATGTTCGAACACGTCGGGGTCAAGAATTACCGCAGCTACTTCGAGGTCGCCCGGCGCTGTCTGGGCGAGCAGGGCCTGTTCCTGCTGCACAGCATTGGTACCAATGTCAGCCGCGAGCGCACCGATCCGTGGATCGCCAGATACATCTTCCCCAACTCGATGCTGCCTTCGGCCGCGCAGATCACCCATGCGATGGAAGGGCTGTTCGTACTGGAGGACTGGCACAACTTCGGTACCGACTATGACCGTACCCTGCAGGCCTGGCGCGACAACGTGGAAGCGGCCTGGGAGCTGCTTGATGCGCGCTATGACGAGCGCTTCCGGCGCATGTGGCGGTTCTACCTGGCTGCTTCTATGGCGACCTTCCGCACCCGTCACTCACAGCTATGGCAATTGCTGTTGTCGCCGCGCGGGGTTCGCGAGGGCTATCTGGCGCCACGCTGAATGTAGAACGCTGTAGCCGCAAAACTGTTTTATAAGTTTATATTTCAGTTGTGTATTATCTGCCTCATCCTTGGATGAGCCGGATCTATGAGCAGCTTTGACGCGACCGAAACCCGGATTGATGCCACCTGCGCCCGTTGGCCTGGATTTCCGCGTGAACCCGCAATACTGGTCCGCTTGGTCAAGGGCATCTACAAGACCGTCCATGACCGCGCCAACGCGGTATTGCGCGACTTCGAACTCAGCCATGCCGAATACATCATCCTGATGATGCTGTACGGCACGCCGGGGCATCCAATGACCCCATCGGAGTTGGCCGAAGCAGCGATCGAGAAGTCAGCGAACATCACCCGGCTCACCGATCAACTGTGCAACAAAGGTCTGCTGGAACGTATTCCGGACGCCAATGACCGGCGCAAATTGGGGCTGCATCTGACCGCAGCCGGTCTTGCGTGCATACAGAACCTGTTGCCAAAGATGGCGGAGCTGTTGGTCATGCAGGTGCAAGGCCTGGACGAGGGCGAGCAGCACCAGCTCGAGCGCCTGCTGAAAAAGATGCTGGACGGCATCGAGGCGGGCTGAGCAGTCATGGCCACAACTCCATCATCGGCAAGCCTGCCGGCAACGCCTTGGCATGCCGGCATGCGCGGTTTTCTCAAGGGCGAGGCCGACACCTGGCTGTTCGTGCTGCGCACGACCGTGGCCTTCTTCCTGACCGGCTGGTTGGCGATGCGCCTGCAGCTGCCGCAACCGGGTACGGCAATGATGACCACGGTCATCGTCATGCACCGGCAAAGCGGCATGGTGCTGGCCAAGGCCTTTTACCGGGTTCTTGGCACCCTTGTGGGTGCGGCCGGTGCGCTGCTGATCGTGGCTTTGTTCCCGCAGCAGCGCGAGCCGTTCCTGTTGTTGATGGCGCTGTGGATCGCCGGCTGCACTGCCGGGGCCACCTTGCATCGCAACTTCAAGTCCTATGCTTTCGTGCTGGCCGGCTATACCGCAGCCATCATCGCCTTGCCGGTGATCTCCACCCATCCGGGGCAGGTTTTCGATTCGGCGGTGGCGCGCATCAGCGAGGTGTTGCTTGGGCTGCTGGTGACCGCGGTGATCAGCGACACCTTGTTCCCAGTGCGCCTGCGTGACACCTTGCGTACGGCGGTGAACAGCCAGTACCAGAACTTCTTGGGTTTCATGCGCAACGCGTTGCTTGGCGAGGTGCCGCGCGAGCGCATGGAACAGGTCCATCTGCGGGTGGTGCGTGATGCAGTGGCGCTGGAAGACCTGCGCAGTTCGGTGATCTTCGAGGACGGTGAAGCGCGTGCACGCAGCGCGCACCTGCAGCGTTTCAACCAGCGGTTCATGGCTGCATCGACCAGCTTCCAGTCGTTGCATCACCTTATCAATCGCCTGCTGCGGCAGCCTGATCCAGCAGCCGGCAGGGCCTTGCAGGCCTTGTATCAGCCGCTGGGCGCGGCCTTGCAGGCGAGTGAGCAGTCGCCCGCGCAGTTGGCAGAGCAGATCCATCAGGTGCGTAGAAACCTGGCCATAAGCGCCACCCAACTGCGCGGCGCGTTGGGCGCTGCTGCGCTGGTCGAGGACTTTGATGTAGGCGCGCAGTTGCTGCGGCGTTTCGTCAAGGAACTTGAGCTGTACGTGCATGCACGGCGGCAGCTGACCCTGCAGGTGGCGCCAACCGAGGAGGATGCGCGCGCGCACTTCATTCGTGGCAATGACTATCTCGGTGCCGCAGTGGCGTTCACCCGCACTGCCATCACCATGTTGGTGTTGGGCGCGTTGTGGGCCGCCAGCGGCTGGGCGATGGCGGTGAACGTTATGCTCTTGGCGACCATATTCTCCGGTCTGTTCGCGACCATGCCCAATGCCGCGCAGATGACCGGCAAGGTGGCCTGGGGGTTTCTGGTCGGTGTGCTGACGGCTTATTTCTGCGACTACATGGTGTTGACCCGGATGGAAGGCTTCACCTTGCTGGTTGCTGGATTGCTGCCGTTCTTCATGGTCGGTCCCTACATGGCCAGTCGACCCAAGCTGGCTGTGTTCGGCCTGGGCTATACGATGGGCTTGGTCGGCATCCTGGCCATCACCGCCACGCACACCTTTGACCCTGTGCGCTTCTTCAATGAGGGAACCTCGCAGATAATCGCACTGGGGGCGGCGGTGTTGAGTTTTGCGCTGATACCGCCGCTGGTAGGCACGGCGTGGCTGCGGCGGCGACAGATGGCCGGCTTGCGCGCACAGGTGGGCTTGGCGGCGCAGGCACCGCTGCGTGGCCTGCAAAATCGTTTTGAAAGCATCAATAGTGATTTGTTGCATCAGATCGTCATCCACACCGCAGAGGGCAGCGAGGAATCACGCGTGCAGCTGGCCTGGGCCTTGGCGGTCAATGAAACTGGCCGTGCGCTGATCCATCTGCGCCAGGATGTCGCCCACGAGCCGGCATCGACACAGTTGCATCAACGTGTTGACGAGGTGGTGCTGGCGCTGTCTGGCTTCTTTGCAGCGCCCAGCGCACAGGCATGGCAACGCGCCGACGGCGTGCTGAACGCCGGCATCGAGCTTGCCCGCAGCCAAGCAAAGGACGGGGGCGTTGCTGCGCGCGTGTTGCTGCACCTGCGCTTGGTGCGTCTGGCCATGGTGGATGACAGCTCGGTGATGGCGACCTACATCACGCCACTCGATTCAAGCCAGGAGACGGCTCGCCATGCCTATTGAAATCGCATTTGCGGGAACCCTGTTTCCGGGCTTGCTGTTGTTGTTTGTAGTGATCTGCATTGTGCTGTGGGCGCTGGATACCTTGGCCGGCCGTCGTGGCTGGTATCGCAATGTCTGGCACCCGGCCTTGTTCCGTACCGCGATCTTCATCTGTTTGTTTGGTGGCTTCGGCCTGCTGCTGTTCTGAGACCTCCCCATGACCCCCAAAGTCCAATCCATTCTTCGTTTCTCCATCACTGCAGGGGCAGTGGTGATTGCCGCCCTGATCGCGATGGCGATGTGGCGCCATTACATGTACTCGCCGTGGACCCGTGAAGGTCGCCTGCGCGCGGAAGTGGTGCGGGTGGCGCCGGATGTTTCAGGTCCGGTCAGCGCGGTGGCGGTGCGCGACAACCAGTTGGTGAAGCGCGGTGAGGTGCTGTACCAGATCGACCCGGCGCGCTACCAGAACGCCTTGAATCAGGCGCGCGGCAACCTGGCCGCCGCTCAGGCATCGGCGCGCGCAGCGGGTGCAAGCATCCAGGTTGCAGCAGCCGGTGCCGCGCAGCAGAGTGCGAATGCCAGCCGCTACGAGCAGCAGTACGAACGTCGCCAGCGCATCACTGGCAGTTTGATCTCCGAAGAAGCGCGTACCGATGCGCTGAGTGCCGCACAAGCCGCACGTGCAGGTGTTGCGCAGGCACAGGCAAGCCGGCAACAAGCCAGTGCTTCGCAGCAGCAGGCAATGGCTGCGGTAGAGCAGGCACAGGCGGCGCTGGATACGGCAGAGTTGAATCTGGAGCGCACCCAGGTGCGCGCGCCGGTGGATGGCTATGTCACCAACCTGGAAGTACGGCAGGGTGACTACGCCACTGCTGGTGCGGCCAAACTGGCGGTGATCGATACCGAATCCTTCTGGGTATACGGATATTTCGAAGAGACCAAGCTGGCGCAGCTGCATGTGGGCGACGGCACGCGCGTGCAGCTGATGAGCGGGCAAGAGTTGCATGGGCATATCGAAAGCATTTCGCACGGCATCACCGATGCGGACAGTCCGACTGGCAGTGATCTGCTGGCCAATGTGAATCCGACCTACAACTGGGTGCGCTTGGCGCAGCGGATTCCGGTACGGATCAAGCTGGATGCGGGTTCGTTTGCGAAGGGCGTTGTGCTGGCCAATGGCATGACCGCTACGGTGATTGTGGAGCGTGGGCGGTAGGGCGTGGTAGGTTTTTTTTTTGCTGACCGGATGCTGGTTGAACGAAGCCAGAAGCACAAAGCCAGAAGCACAAAGCCAGAAGCACAAAGCCAGAAGCACAAAGCACCCTCATCCGCCCTCCGGGCACCTTCTCCCGCCCGCGGGAGAAGGGAAAGCCGGATGTTGCTTGAGCTGAAGGTTCGTCGCGCAATGCGTGCGCGCAAGCAATGTATCAGAGCCTCGCGGTGCCAGATCACTCCCTTCTCCCGCTTGCGGGAGAAGGTGCCCGGAGGGCGGATGAGGGGAGCTTTTGATCTGGCCGTACCAAGCAAAAGAAAACGCCCGGCAAAGCCGGGCGTTTTCATTCCATCACAACCAGCAACTGCTTACTTTGCAGCAGCACCGGTGGTCAAACCGCGCTTCTCCAGCAACGGCTCGATCTGCGGCTCATGGCCGGCGAAGTTGCGGAACAATTCCATCGCATCAACGCTGCCGCCCTTGGACAGCAGGGTCTTGCGGAAATGGTCGCCGTTGGCGCGCGACAGGCCACCATTCTCGCGGAACCACTTCTGGGTGTTGGCATCCAGTACTTCCGACCAGATGTAGGCGTAGTAGCCGGCCGAGTAGCCGCCCATGATGTGGCTGAAGTACGGGGTCTTGTAGCGCGGCGGGACCGGCGCGTAATAGATGCCGTCCTTGACCAGCGCTTCATGCTCGAACTTCATCACGTCCTTCGGTGCCGGGATCTGGCCAACACCGATCTGGTGCCAGTTCTGGTCCAGCATCGCGGCGCCCAGGTATTCGGTGGTGGCAAAGCCCTGGTTGAACTTGGACGCGGCAATCACCTTGTCCAGCAGCGCCTGCGGCATCGCCGAGCCGTTCTGGTAGTGCTTGGCGTAGTTGGCCAGGATGGTCGGCTCGTCGGACCACATCTCGTTCACCTGCGAGGGGAACTCGACGAAGTCACGCGGCACCGCGGTGCCAGCGAAGTACGGGTACTTCACGTCCGAGAACATGCCGTGCAGTGCATGGCCGAACTCGTGGAAGGTGGTGGTCACTTCGTCCCAGGTCAGCAGGGTCGGCTTGCCGGCCGGCGGCTTGGGAATGTTGAGGTGGTTGGCGACCACCGGCTTGTCGCCGGTCAGGCCCGACTGCGACACATAGGCATTCATCCATGCACCGCCACGCTTGGACTCGCGTGCATACGGATCGAAGATGAAGATGGCCAGCTGGCTGCCATCGGCGTCGAACACGTCATAGACGGTGACGTCGTCGTGGTAGACCGGCAGGTCGGTGCGCTGCTTGAAGCTCAGGCCGAATTCCTTGCCGGCGGCGAAGAACACGCCGTTCTCCAGCACGTTCTTCAGCTCGAAGTAGGGCTTGAGCTGGGATTCGTCGAAGTTGTACTTGGCCTGGCGAACCTTCTCGCTGTAGAAGGCCCAGTCCCACGGCTGCAGCTCGAACGTCGGCTTGCCGGCGGCCTTCTGCTCGCTGTCGATCATTGCCTGCAGGTCAGCGGCTTCGCGCTTGGCGTTGGTGACGGCGGCCGGGGCCAGCTGGCCCAGCATCGCGTTGACTGCTTCCGGGGTCTTTGCGGTCTGGTTGCCCAGCGAATAGGTGGCAAAGTTCGGGAAGCCCATCAGCGCGGCCTTCTCGGCGCGCAGGGTCATGATGCGCGACACCAGTGCGGTGTTGTCGTACTCGCCACCCTTGCTGCCACGCGAGACCGAGGCTTCGTAGATCTTCTGACGCAGCTCGCGGTTGGCCAGGTTGGTCAGCGGCGGCTGGCCGGTGGTGTTGAGCAGAGCGATGACGTACTTGCCGTCCAGCTTGCGGGCCTTGGCGGCTTCGGCAGCGGCTGCGATCTGCTCGGCCGACAGGCCGTCCAGCTGCTTAACGTCATCAACCACGATGAAGGATGCGTTGACCTCGGCCAGCACGTTCTGGCTGAATTTGGTGCCCAGGTTGGCCAGCTCGGCGTTCATCGCCTTGAGCTTGGCCTTGTCGGCGTCGCCCAGCTTGGCACCGGCGCGGACGAAGTTGTCGCGGTACTTCTCGACCAGACGCAGGCTTTCCGCATCCAGGCCCAGCTTGGCGCGGTTGTTGTACAGGGTCTCGATACGCGAGAACAGCTTGCCATTGAGGTTGATGGCATCGCTGTGGGCAGCGAACTTGGCCGAATAGTCTGCCTGCAGCTTCTTGCGCGCGTCGTTGGTGTCCGCGCCGATCAGCGCGAAGAACACGGTAGTGGCGCGGTCCAGCACGGCGCCGCTGTTTTCCAGCGCGACCAGGGTATTTTCAAAGGTGGGAGCGGCCGGGTTGTTGGCGATCGCTTCCACTTCCTGCAGCTGCTGGGCCATGCCAGCGTCGAAGGCCGGAGCGAAATCGGCGTCCTTGATCTTGTCGAACTGCGGGTAGTGCAGCGGCAGCGGGCTTTCAGCGAAGAACGGATTGGCCTGCTGGGCCGACTGGGTGGTCGCAGTGGTTGCGGCCTGGCTGTAGGCCGGCAGGGCAAGACCCAGGGTCGCGGCAAGGGCGAGGGCGAGACGGGTGTTCAAGGCGGAAACTCCGGTAAAAAGGCTGATCTTTCAGGGTACCTGCAGGTGCGCCTGCGCGGGTGTGTCGAATGGCATGGTTGCGCTGAAAGGCCACATCTTGCATGCCGTTGGCGCCGCGATGGCGTACGCTGGCGATCCTGTCTGGAGCCTTGCCATGCCCAATGCCTTCGATTTCGAGCTGACCGCGCTGGACGGCAGTCCGCTGCCGCTGGCGGCCTTTGACGGCAAGGCGCTGCTGATCGTCAATACCGCGTCCAAGTGCGGCTTCACCCCGCAGTACGAAGGGCTGGAGCAGCTGTGGCAGGAACTGGGTCCGCAAGGGCTGGTGGTGCTGGGCTGTCCCTGCGACCAGTTCGGCCATCAGGAGCCGGGCGATGCTGCCGCCATCCAGGACTTCTGTAGCATCAACTACGGCGTAAGTTTTCCGATGTCGGCGAAGCTCAAGGTCAATGGTGCCGATGCCGATCCGCTATGGCAGTGGCTGCAGCGGCAGAAGCGCGGCGCGCTGGGCATCGCCGCGATCAAGTGGAACTTCAGCAAGTTCCTGATCGGCCGCAACGGGCAGGTGCTTGCCCGCTACGCGCCGACCGCGCGCCCGGAGGCGTTGGAAGCGGATATCCGGGCTGCGTTGGGTTGAGGAATGGTGTCGGGATCAGTTTGAGTTGAGAACCGGATCAATCTTGGCTCTCAGACCTTGAATCATGGGCGCACCGTCACCGGTGCTGCGTTTGCCGGGACTGTTCGTGGGTCGCTCCAGATCCGGGTGCCTGCAGTTCGTTGCTGGAAGAAGTCGCGGCATTTACCATCTCCGCTGCCTGACAGACCGCCGTTGGGGAAGCAGATTCGCTGCCCATTTCGCTCGTATAACTCACTCGGAAAGTCACAGCAGCGCCCCATGGGTACGTAGTACACCGTGCGGCGGCCGTACTGGTAGCGCCAGATCGAGCCGGGACTCGCGCTGGGCGAGGCTGACTCATATTGTTTGATCAGCGCTTTGACGAAAGGCGGAGGGTCTTCCGCAAAGCAGGTGTTGGTAGCGGATAAACCAAGCAGGATCAGAAGTAATCGCGGATTCATGCTCGTACCCCAGCTGACAGATGGGCGATCTCAATTCGCGAACAAGGTATTTGGCTTGTTGCTGAGGTGTCAAAGAGTGCCCGGCGCTGAGTGGCGCCGGGCGATGGTAACTAGACCGGATCGGTCTCCGCTTCGTCCAGCAGGTCCTTCTGTTGCAGCTGCACCTTGGTCGGGTCGCCGTGTTCGGCCATGGCCCGTTGCAGGGCGCGGCGGGTGGCGGCGGTGACCAGTGACTGCAGGTCGCGGCCGGAGCTGCCTTCGGTGGCGGCTGCCAAGGTGCCAAGCACCTCGTCCACGGCAAAATCCAGCGGCTTGCCGGCCAGCTGCAGGCGCAGGATGGCGGCGCGCGCGTCGATGTCTGGCAGGCCGATCTGGATCTTGCGCTCCAACCGCGACAGCAGGGCGCTGTCGATGGCTTCGAGGTGGTTGCTGGCTGCAAGCAGGAATACCTGGCCTTGTTTGGTGCTGATGCCGTCCAGTTCCTGCAACAGCTGGGCGACGATCTCGGCGTTCAACTTGTCCGAGTTGCCGCTGCCACGCGGCGGGGCGATGGTGTCGATCTCATCGAGGAACAGGATGCACGGTGCCTGCGCCCGAGCTTTCTCGAACAGCTGCTTGACCCGCGCGCCACCGTCGCCGAGGAACTGGCCCTTGACCTCCGCCGATGAGGCGGCGATGAAGGACAGCCCGGACTGGCTTGCCAGTACGCGCGCGATCTGGGTCTTGCCGGTGCCGGGCGGGCCATACAGCAGGATGCCGCGTGGCACCGGGATGTTCATCCGCGCCAGTTCTTCGGCATGCAGCAACTCCTTGCCGAGACTTTCGAACTCGGCACGGGTGCTGGCCGGCACGATCACATCGTCCCAACCCAGCGTCTGCACCGAGGTGGAGCTCTTGCCGCGCAGGCGCGCGATGGCAGCGCTGAAATCGCTTTGCGCAGGGCGCCCGGCCGGATGGGTGGAAACCACGCTGGTGACCAGAGTGGACAGGTCGCGGCCGGACATGCCGGCGGTTTCGCGCACCAGTGCTTCGGTTACCGGCAATGCCAGTTGGGCCTTGCCGAACTCAGCCAGCAGGATGCGCTCGCGCGCTTCGGCATTGGGCGCGGCAAGCTCGATGGAAACAGTGAAGCGCGACAGCACCGCGTCATCAATCAGCTCCTGGCGGTTGGTGGCGCCAATCACCAGCACGTTGCCGCTGCCCTGGTTGAAACCATCCCATTCGGCGATGAAGGTCTGCACCAGTTCGTTGCCGAAATTGTCGGTGTCGCGGCTGCCACGCCGGGCGAAGGCACTTTCGCATTCGTCCACGAACAGAATGGTCGGGCCCTTGCTACGCGCATTCTCCCAGATCTTCTTGACCTTGGGCCCGGTGTGGCCGATGTGTTCGCCCTTCAGGTCGGCGATGGTCACTGCGACGAAGTTGCAGTCCACGTGTTCGGCCAGCTTGCGCGCGATCAGGGTCTTGCCGGTGCCGGGCGGGCCCCACAGCAGCATGCCCTTGGGCAGCGGCGGGGTGCCGGCGGCAAAGCGGTCCACCAGCTTGATCACCTGTTCCAGGGTCTGCTCCGGGATGGCAACGTCCTTCCAGTTGGCTTCCAGCTTGTCCAGCGAGGCCAGCCGGACCAGCAGCGATTGCTGAAGCTGCAGCTCGCGCTCGTGCGGTGCGCTCAATGCCTGCAGGTCGAGGATGGGCTGGGCCAGCGGTGCCAGCATGGGTGCCAGTTCGGCGGCCACTGGAGTCCACGTCGCGGCGTGTTCATCCGCTTCGGCGCGGACGCGTACGAGGCCGCCGGGGTGGCCATTGAGCGGTAGGCGGATGAAGATGTCGGGGTCCTTGTCGTTGGCGACATCGGTGCTCACGCCGACCATCACCGCGTTGGAGTTGTCGTGCTTGTCACCGAGCTGCCAACTGTTGCCCATCTTCTCCACCGAGGGTGCGGGCGCGCGGATGACAGGGTAGGGGTGGCTGCGGCCATCGTCGTTCTTCTTGCCGAAGGCGTGCAGCTGCAGCTGGCGTTTGCCCAGCGCATCGATCGATGCCAGCCCTGCAGCGGCATTGCGCTTTGACATGCGGTAGCGGCCCAACCAGACCAGCAGCGCATACAGGACCAGGCCAGGCGGAATGTAGACGAACAACAGGAACAGCGTGCTGGCCGGGAAGGGCAGTGTGTACGACAGGTGGCCGCAGAAGTTCCTAACCGGTCCATACAACGCGAGGCTGCCGAGCAGCAGCAGCCAGGTCACGGTGCGGACGCCGCCGCTGCCCAAGGTCGCGCGCAAACTCAGCGCTGGCCCCAAGGTGCCTTTGCGGCCATGTTGCAGGGTATTGCGGCGCGCCTGCGCCAGACCCTCTTCGAACGCCGGGCGCATCGTCTGCGCTGCCTGGCATGCGGCGGGGTAAGCAGCGCCCATCGCCTGCTTTGCGGTCTCGGTACGCTGCTGGCATTGCGCCAGCTCGTCGAGCAGCACGCTGCGTTGGTTGTCGATGAAGCTGCTGCGGGAACTACTTGAAGCCATGAATCCTTTCCCCTGAACTGAAAACGGCCGGATCAATGCGATCCGGCCGTTACGCTACGCCATCAGAGTCAGGGTTCATAGCAGTCAATAGTCAGTAAAACCCCTACAGGCCTTACTTTTCGACGAAGGCGCGCTCGAACACATAGTGGCCCGGGGTGCCGATGCGCGTGGAGACCTCGAAGCCACGTGCGTCCAGCACGGTGCGCAGGTCAGCCAGCATCTGCGGACTGCCACAGATCATGAAGCGGTCGTTGGCCGGGTCCAGCTGCGGCAGGCCGAGTGCTTCCTGCATCTGTCCGCTTTCCATCAGCGAGGTCAGACGGCCCTGGTTGGGGAAGGGCTCACGGGTGACCGCCGGGTAATACAGCAGCTTGTCACGGACGATGTCGCCGAGGATCTCGTCGTTCGGCAGCTCCTGTTCGAAGTACGCGCGGTAGGCGAGGTCCTTCTCATAGCGCACACCGTGGCAGACGATCACCTTGTCGAAGCGCTCGTAGGTTTCCGGGTCCTTGACCACGCTCAACCACGGCGCCAGGCCGGTGCCGGTGCCCAGCAGATAGAGGTTCTTGCCCGGATGCAGATCACTGATCAGCAGGGTGCCGGTGGGCTTCTTGCCGACCAGTACTTTGTCGCCGGGCTTGAGGTGCTGCAGACGCGAGGTCAGCGCACCTTCCTGCACCTTGATGCTGAAGAAGTGCAGCTGCTCTTCCCAGTTGGCGCTGGCGATGGAATAGGCACGCAACACCGGGCGGGCGCCTTCGTTTTCGTTTTCCAGCCCGATCATCACGAACTGGCCATTCTCGAAGCGGAAGCCGCTGTCACGGGTGGTGGAGAAGCTGAAGTAGGCGTCCGTCCAATGACGGACTTCAAGCACCGTTTCGGCGCCAAAAGCGGAAGACATGCCGTGATTCGTAGATTGGAGACCCGCCTATTCTAGCCGATTTCCATTAGATGGGAATGAATCTCATTTGACTGGATTGTGTAGTGGGGGGGGGGGGCGGGGGCGGGGGCGGGCGGGGGGAGCACAAGACGAGCGGGAGCGGGCCCGGGCAGGCCGCCCCCAAGCGGCGGGCGCCG